>CAZHWD010000048.1:0-3055 GCA_964536335.1 uncultured Eudoraea sp.
CTTGGTGGACTGCCTGGTGTTGAAGCACTGGCCACAAAGATGATGAAAAAGGAAATGGAAAAATTAGATATGCCTCCTATAGGTGAGTTCATTGAAATTTTATCCGACTCCGGTTGTAAACTTTGGGGTTGTAAACTGGCCATAGATATGTTCCATCTGGAAAGAGAAGATTTAATAGATGAACTGGATGGAGTTTTAACTATTGGGGACTTTTATGGCAGAGCCAATGAAGAAGGTACCCATCTGTTATTTATCTAAACAAGGCGACTAATCTAATAATCTTCGTTTTGGAATAGATTGGGTTAACCCTGTTAAACTAATTTGGCAGGGTTTTCTTATGTGAAATATTTAATTCAGGCTTTAAATTTGAATTGAGACATGATTAAATTAAGGTGATAGTGCATGTAAAATGACACAAAAAAGGCACGATTATAGGTGCCTTTTTTATATTCTTTTCAATCTAATTGGGTGTATACCAAATGGGGCTGGTATAAGCACGTTCCTGCTGGCTGGTTGGAGCACCCTCAGGTATCTCCTTTCCAAAACGGAAGGCATCATATAAATACCAAGGGGGCGTTGGAATTTCCATTACCCTTACATAATAGAATGACCTCTCAGAAGGGTCAAAATCCGGGTCTGTCCAAACCGTAGCCAGTTCAGATGCCCCTATATTATTGGTCCAGCTTGCCGTTGCAATGTCCACTGTATTTCCCACTACTGGTACCTTACCATCTCGTCCTGGTTTGCGATCACCGGACCAGGCCACATCGTAAACTTTTTCTTGGGTTTCACCATCAGCTTCAAGCCACCCTTTAATGATCTGTATGCGATCCAGGTTGGCACCAATGGCATCTCGTATGGCGTAGACCATAAAACTTGGCGATTTGCCAGAAGGAGCATTTATCAGATCACCTCCCATAGGAACGCCTTTGGCATAACCCGCGAAGGCTGGTTCCCGACTTTGGATGTCTTCAGCTGTATATTCCCAGCCACCAAAGAAACGTACCATCATGCGCGGACCAGTAGTAGCATAGACTTCTTTTCGGTGCATGGCATCCCATATAGACTCTCTCGTATTCTCTTTAGCCCAAACCCCTGTAATTCCTGCCGCAAGTTGCGACCAACCTAATATTTCCCCATTTTCATTTTTCATAAAGGGATGTGTCATCCTTTCAGGAGAAGGTTCATAACCAGTGTGTTTTCCAAAAAAATTATTTTCTTCAGATGTAGTCAATGATGTATGGCTATCTGTAGCCCCTTGTAATCCGAATTTATAAGGGTTTGTTCCAAACTTTTCCTCCAGGACCAGTCCGTTTTTAAGAGCTTCACGGGTATATTCATATTGTAGCATATCTTCCGTTTTTGCCTCGGAGAGATCCAAATTTCCTAAATCCCATTTATAGTAGTCTGCAAACTCATCATTTACCGAAAGGAATGGATGTGTTTCGCCGTCTCCTTTTATCTGAGTTATCTCATAAGTACGTTCCCATTTGGCACGCTGCTCTACATAAAATTTATTGAGTTTTTTACCGGTATACTGGGCGTCAACAGGAAACATAATGCCATTGGACAGGTTTCCATTATGGGCTAATGTCTGCACCTGTCCACCTGTTTTAGCTTCATAGTCTTCCAGATATTCATAAAGATCAAGAGGATCCGTACTTCCAATTGGGGCCTGAGTAGTAAAAGGCACTACTTGTCCTGCCTTTTCCGCTCCATCACGAAAAATAACGTTTCGATGCATGTTTCCACCCCTAACCAAAGAAGTCCATTCAAAACCTATAAATGCTGTAAATTGCCCTGGATCATTAAATTCCTCTGCCGCAGCAATTACATCTTCCCATATAGTTTTGTACCTTTTTGAGCCGGGGGAATAATTCCCAAAAAGTTCAGGATCTACTTCTCCCTGTGAAAAGGTAGTTATCAGGTTCAAAGTAGCGTCAACTGCCTCCTGGCCTCCAGAATTAAAACCCTTAGACCAACGTTCGCCCTGTTCATATTTCATTACAAAGGGCTCTGCCGCTAAAAGATCTGTAATAAATCCCAAACCATCTGAATGATCTGCTATTACCAGCCAATCCAATGGCCTTGCCAATCTTGCCTGCTGGCCAGAAGAAGCGGTTACTTCTTCACCTCTGGCAAATCGATAAGCATCACGCACACCCAACCGATTTCCAAAGCCACCGGCATCCATGGAAAGTCCCGTATGCAAATGGGTTTCTCCCCATAAAGGTAAGGTTGCAAATTCGCGTTTGGCGTATGGGGAATAGGTTTCCCCGGTATATTTGGTAGAAAGTATACGGCGCAAATCTTCATCGATATTGGTGGTTTCACCCACCTTTAAAGGTTCTTGTGAACCAGTCACATTCTGAGAATCTGTCTTAGATTCATCTGTTTTGTTTTCGGCACAGGAAAAAGTAAGTGAAAGCGAAATGAATAGGACAAATATTCCGGACAGAGATTTCATAAATTATATTTTAACTAAAGATAATTATTTCCTAATTATTTGTAGGTCTCGTCAACATGAAATCATTTATTAAACAGCCAGATCATATTCATAAAAAACGGCGCCAAATATGACGCCGTTTTCAAATAAGAGTATTCTTAGTTATTGGATTAGTTTTTAAGGAATTTATAACTCGCTCCTACCATTATCATGCTGGTTGTCATATCATAAGAAACTTCACTGCCAGGAATAGCTCCGTAAGGAGGAGAACTAGGAATAAACAACGGATTAAGTAAAGGACCTGAAGTTGCTTCTCCGCTAAAGCCCATATGGTAAACCCCATCAATGGCCCAACGGTCGCTTATTTCATAACTCAATCCTAATTGGAAGGCGTTTTTAATAATAGCCGTTGCTGGTACATTGAAAAATGCCACATCACTTTCTATTGGGTTAGAACTATAGGTATATCCAAGTCTTAAAGGCAAGCGGTTAACTCCCTTATACTGGATTCCGAAAGAAACAATACTGATGTTCTTCCATCCAAATCCGGCTACAGATGCCGTAGGTGTCCAACCCACAGAAGAAAATCCGGCAGCGTTTTCATATTCG
>CAZHWD010000049.1:0-12843 GCA_964536335.1 uncultured Eudoraea sp.
GTGCCTCCCAGGATAATTCCATTAACGCCTGCCTTGAGCTGTGCATTAATATTCACCTCAAACATTTTTAGATCCAGCGTATCAGCCTCTGTGAATTTGGTGGTTACAGCGGGCATAACGCCCTTCCATTGTACTTGCATAATTATCAGGGATTAGTTGTAAAATGTAAAATTACTTATTTTACCACATCAAATTTATAAACAGTTGTGGATTTGTATTTATCTCCTGGCTCTAATAAGGTTCTCGGGAAGTTTGACTGGTTTGGAGAATCTGGGAAATGTTGTGTTTCCAGACAAAAAGCGTTTCTTTTCATATAAGCTTTTCCACTTTTACCAATACTACTTCCATTTAAAAAGTTACCGCCGTATAGTTGAACACCCGGTTCGGAGGTGTATACTTCCATTATTCTGCCACTAGTGGGTTCTGTAACCCTGGCGGCCAGGACAAGTCCTTCATTATTTATTGGAGATTCATTCAGCACAAAATTATGATCATAACCTCCTCCTATAACCATTTGTGCATGATTGCTATCCAGGTCTGTGCGAATTGTTTTCGGGCTGGTAAAATCAAAGGGAGTATCATCAACACTCTCAATGGTGCCAATAGGAATAAGTCCCGTATCCACCGGGGTATATGCAGAGGCGTTGATCATCATTACATGATCATTGACATCCCCCTCACCTTCGCCTTTAAGGTTAAAATAGGAGTGGTTGGTTAAATTAATAATAGTGGTTTTATCTGTGGTGGCTTCATAGATAATTTTTAGTTCATTGTTATCTGAAAGAATATAGGTAACCTTTACATCCAGGTTGCCGGGATAACCTTCCTCCATATCCTGAGAAATACGGGTAAATTCAATTTGGTTGGGTGCGGTTTGCCTGGCTTTCCAGATTACACTTTCAAAACCAATATTACCCCCGTGCAAATGGTTTTCCCCATTGTTTTTTGCCAGTTTATACTTTGTATTTTTAATAGAAAATTTACCCTTTGCAATGCGATTTCCATACCGGCCTATTACTGCCCCAAAGTTATTTTTAGGGCCAGTCATATAGTCGTCCAGTGTAGAAAGCCCCAGAACAACATCGCCCATTTTTCCATCTTTATCCGGCACATTTAAAGCAATTAATCTTTGTCCGTAATTTGTGAATTCGGCTCTTAGCCCATTTTTATTCGTTAGCGTATACAAGTTGACGCTATCACCCTCAATAACCGCTTTAAAATCTTCAGGATCTATTGTATTGATATAGGAAATCTTTTTTTCCTTCATCTCGGGTTTTTTACTCGTATTATTATCCTTACAGCCTAAAAATATGAGGAAAATAAGAATAAATAAATTTAAGGAATTGATCTTCATAATGAACTAAATTTTCGACCACTAAAAGTAGGGAAAACTTTGAAGGAAAGGGACTAACAAAACAGATTATTGCCAGAATTGTAATAATAATTTGTTTGCAGGCTTGTGCATTAGGAGAGTGGGTAACATTTTTTGAAATTATATGCTTATTTTAGTCCGATGCAGTCATTTTGTACTAAGATATTAGTCCTGTTATTTTTTGTCCAATTTTCTTTACAGGGACAAAGTCAGGAAGATAAGGCCCTACATTTTGCAGCCGGGGCATTTTCTGGGGCAGCCGGGGCATTGATAGCTTCGAAAATAACAAAAAGAAATCGTTTTTGGACGGTTACCGGCTCTGTTGCAGCCAGCCTTTTAGCAGGCCTTACCAAGGAGGCTATTGATAAAGGTAATGGTGGTAAATGGGATAATGGCGATTTGGCGGCAACAGTCCTGGGAGGGGTAACTGTTGGAGTTAGTATTGAATTATTTTCCAAAAAAAGTGGAAAATACTATGTTAAGAGAAATAAATCCCGTAAAAATGTCAGCATGTCAGATGGGGCCTCCGGGTTTTCGGGTCTATATTTGAATCAATGATGTTAAATATATGTTAAAAACGAACAGACTTGTTTGTTCGTTTTTAATTTTATATATATTTGTCCTATGCAAAAGCAAAGTGTAAAAGAAAGGATTATTGAAACGGCTTCCAGGTTGTTCTATTTTGAGGGGTATAATCAAACCGGGATTAACCAGATTATTGAAGAGGCAGGCGTGGCTAAATCCAGTATGTACCAATCTTTTAGATCTAAGGAAGAGATTGCTGTGGAATACTTACAACGTAGACATAAGATGTGGATGGGAAATCTTTCAGACTTTGTATCGGATAAAAAAAGTGGGAATGAGAAAATAATTGGAGCATTGGCTTACATTAAAGATTGGTTAGAAGACGTAGAATATAGAGGTTGTGGTTTCCAGAATATTATCACTGATCTTCCGAAAAGTCAGAATTCAATAGCAGATCAGGTATTGCTTCATAAGAATGAATTACTCGATTGGCTGAGACAAGAATTAAAGGAAGAGAATTATAACATCGAAGAACTAGATATTTTGGCTAAGGAAATTATGGTTATCATAGAAGGAGCCATTATCCTGGCACAAATTCAAAAAAATTCTTGGCCCGTTAATTCGGCAGAAAACACACTAAAGAAACTATTGGCGGAGTAATTTTTTTTAACTAAAAAAACAGACTTGTCTGTACGATAATAAATTATAAAAATTGAAGAGTTTAGAATAATTACTAACAAATAAATACAAATAGAAATGAAAGTTTTAAAAGCATTAAGCTTCGAAGAAGCAAATGAACAGTCAAAGGACATATTTACAAATATTAAAAAAAGCATTGGTATGGTACCCAATCTATATAGCTCCATGGGAACATCGGATAAATTATTGGGAGGCTTTCTGAACTTTTCAGAAATAATTAAAAGCGGTGAATTCTCTAAAAAAGAATATGAAGCAATAGCCTTAGCCACGTCACAAGCAAATGGTTGTGCGTATTGTTTGTCCGCCCATACCGCTCTTGGAAAAATGAATGGTTTTACGGAAGAAGAAACACTAGACATTAGGACGAATAGCATTGCGGACCCTAAAACTAATGCATTGGTAACACTTGCCAGTCAAATGGTGGAGCACAGAGGACATCCATCTGACATTGCCGTCCAGAATTTTCTGGAAGCAGGTTATAACAAAGCTGCCTTTGCAGAATTAATTGCAGTAGTTGCATTAACCACGATTACTAATTACGTATTCCACAATGGAGGCTTCGAAATTGATTTTCCAAAAGCAAAAAATATTGATCAATTACAAATAGTTTAATAAAACCTTATTACATAACAAATTAAAATTATTAAAAATGAAAACTACTAGAAAAACCATATTACAAACAAAAGGATTTATGATATTAGCCATGCTCCTAACAACATTATCCGTTTTTGCTCAGACCAGTATAAAAAGTGATTTAACTGTTACTATTGAAAACGGGGTAGACTATACGCAAGTCCAGCATAAGACAATTAAAATTAATGGGATAGAGATATTTTACCGGGAGGCAGGTAGAAAGGATGCTCCTACCATTTTATTATTACATGGATACCCGACATCTTCATATATGTTTCGAAATTTAATTAAAGACCTCGCAGATGATTACCATTTGCTGGCGCCGGATTATCCAGGTTTCGGAAGAAGTGAACAGCCGGCTATGGAAGATTTTGATTATAGCTTTGAGAACATTTCTAATTTAGTTCAGGAGTTTGTAGATACTTTACAAGTGGATACCTATAGCTTATACCTTATGGATTATGGAGCTCCAATAGGATACCGAATTTTCCATAATGATCCACGTAGAGTCGACGCATTTATAGTACAGAATGGAAATGCCTATGATGAAGGGTTAAAGGATTTTTGGAACCCGATAAAGAAATACTGGAATGAATATAGCCTTGAAAACGGCAAACCCTTAGAAGGGTTTCATTCTCCGGATGGGTTAAAATGGCAGTATACTCATGGCACACAAAATCCTGAGGCTATAAGTCCTGATAATTGGGAATTAGATTTACGTCATATCTCCCGCCCTCAGAATAATGAGATTCAGTTGGCATTATTCTATAGTTACCGCACCAATGTTCCATTATACCCTGTGTGGCAGGCCGATTTTAGAGAGTTTCAACCACCAACATTAATTGTTTGGGGAAAAAATGATTACATCTTTCCTGCTGATGGCGCCTATCCTTACAAAAGGGATCTTAATAATCTGGAGTTTCATTTACTGGATACAGGGCACTTTGCACTGGAAGAAAAAGGAGATGAAATAGCACATTTTATTAGCTCTTTCTTATCGAAAAATAACATTAAATAAGAAAATATTGAAAACATCAGAAATAGTTAAGAGCAAAACAGAGGTTGAACAAACTTCAAAACCACAAATAAATTTTTCACAAAAAAGAAATGTCTTTCCAAGTTATTATGAAGGCATGTCAATGATAAAATAAAATATTATGAAAGCAAATGTAAGAGCAAATAACAGCAAAGAAGCAGGATCTAAAGATAGCATCTTGTCAACACTTCGACATGAATACTGGAAAAATAAAAGACGTCATTCCTATATTACAAAACTAAGATTTGTTTAAAAATTTAATGCAGAACCTAGAGGAATTT
The DNA here is from genome assembly GCA_964536335.1 of uncultured Eudoraea sp. Classification (GTDB taxonomy): domain Bacteria; phylum Bacteroidota; class Bacteroidia; order Flavobacteriales; family Flavobacteriaceae; genus Eudoraea. The sequence goes on from CAZHWD010000049.1 coordinate 4,547, forward strand.
AATTGATAATCAGCGGGTTTTGGAATGGAAACAAACCAAATCCCGTTTTTTTAAAACAACAAAAATGGAACAAAAGAAATATCCTTTACCCCCTTTTACTCAGGAAACGGCGATACAGAAAATACAAATGGCCGAAGATGCCTGGAATAGCAAAGATCCTGAAAGAGTATCCCTCGCCTATTCTAAAGATAGCGAGTGGAGGAACCGATCTAAGTTTCTAAAGGGACGTAAAGCCATTCGAGAATTTTTATCGAGCAAATGGGAGCAGGAACATCATTATGTATTAAAAAAAGAATACTGGGCACATGGTGATTACAAAATAGCCGTGCGATTTGAATATGAGTACCAGGATAATCATGGTCAATGGACAAGAGCTTATGGGAATGAAAACTGGGAGTTTGATGAAAATGGTCTGATGAAAAAGCGATTTGCCAGTATTAATGATGTACCTATTACGAATGGGGATAGAAAATTAACGATTACATAATCCTCAAATAAGCATAATAAATGTAAACCGTAGGTTAACTTTAAGACAATTTAAAAACAACAACTTTTAACCTTAAAACCAGATATATGAAAATTGCAATAAACGGAATGGGGCGGATTGGAAGAGCGGCTCTAAAGATAATTTTGGACACCCCAGGATTAGAGTTGGTAGCGGTAAATGATATTGTTACTATGGAGAATACAGCATATCTTTTAAAATATGATTCTGTCTATGGTATCTATAAAAAAGAAGTCTCACAAAATGGAGATACTCTTAGCGTATCAGGTAACAAAATACAATATACCTCTATTAGAAACCCGGAGGATTTACCCTGGGGAGAATTGGAAGTAGACTTAGTTATTGAAAGTACGGGATTATTCACAGCACAGGAAGATGCCGAAAAACACATTAAAGCCGGGGCTAAAACAGTTATTATTTCGGCACCAACGAATAGTGTTGATACCCCTACGGTTGTGCATGGTGTGAATTCTAAAGATGGACATACCAGTGTATTTTCCTGTGCCAGTTGTACTACAAATAATATTAGTCCGGTTGTTGAAATATTAGGTCGTAGAATCGGTATTAAGAAGGCCATAATGACTACGGTACACGCCTATACGGCATCACAAAGTATTGTAGATGGTCCTTCAAAGAAAAATTTTAGGATGGGTAGGGCAGGAGCTGCAAACCTCGTGCCTACAACTACCGGAGCAGCTATAGCCACAACAAAGGCCTTGCCACAGTATGCCGGAAAGTTCGATGGAGTGGCAATACGTGTGCCTATACCGGTTGGTTCAATTTCGGATATGACTTTTGTAATGGAGAAAAATGTTACTTTAGATGAGGTGAATGATATCCTTAAGGAAGAATCCGAAACCAAGCGTTATGATAAGGTTTTGTCGACTACATATGAACCTATCGTATCATCTGATATCGTAAAAAGTCCTTATGCTTCTACAGTCGATTTAAGTATGACGCGCGTGGTAGATGGGGATTTGCTAAAGATAATGACCTGGTATGATAATGAATGGGGTTTTACAAATCAAATGATTCGTCAGATTCTGGAAATCAAAGGATGATACATAATTTTCACCCTTATATGAAAATTTGTGAGAAGCTTGCAACCAACGCCTCTGCAATAGGAAATACGGCCGTAGGAAGCCTGCTAATTTATGACAATAACATCGTAGCCCAGGCAGAAGAGGCTACATTTAGCAAGCAAGACATTAGTTGCCATGCCGAATTGGAAGTGATTAAAAAGTCAAGAAAAATTCTTGGTAAGGATATGTCAGGTGCAATTTTAGTTACCACTAATGAACCATGTGTTATGTGCAGTTATGCCATACGATTTCATAGGATAAGTACTGTGGTCTTTAAAAACAGATCTGAATGGGTGGGTGGAGCTAGCAGTTCTTTTAATTTGCTTACTTCCAAGGCTGTGCCACCTACATGGGGCGATCCGGTTAGATGTATTTTGTTGAATAATTAAGCGAGATGTTATGAACTATGCCAAATTAGCGTTTTCTGATCCTATTAAGGCCCTGCAGAAAGGCCAAGGAAGTCGTCAGGGTTATGAACGGATGGAACAATTTACTTTTCCGGATGGCCTTTCTCACAGGGAGCTGAGTTTTATTAAAGAACGCGACAGTTTTTATGTGGCTTCATTTGGGGAAAATGGGTTTCCATATATCCAACACCGGGGAGGCCCGAAGGGATTCCTGAAGGTAATAGACCTGAAGACATTAGCATTTCTGGATTTCAGGGGAAACAAGCAGTACATTACAACCGGTAACGTACAAACGCATAACAAAGTGTCTTTGATTCTGGTTGATTATCCAAACAGGGCACGACTTAAAATCTATGCTGAGGCGGAAGTTGTCTCATTATCTGAACAACCGGAATTAGTAGAAAAACTGGAATTGGAAGATTACAAATACAAAGCCGAACGTATTTTTCTTTTTCATATTAAAGCTTTTGATTGGAATTGCCCGCAGCATATCACACCAAGGTATACGGTAGAGGACATTTCCAAGATGGCAGAAGAAAAGAACAATTATATTGAGAATTTAAAAGCAAAAATTAAGGCCTTGCAGGAAAAATTAGAAGGTTGTGGACCTCAGTAGGCTATGTACATCCAAAAACTCTTGCAAATTAGAGCCTGGTTATTTTAACTTTGAGGATATTAAATATTTAAATACATGTCTGTACTGCAATTTGATGCAATTATCATTGGTTCTGGTCAAGCAGGAACTCCACTGGTATTTAAATTGGCTGCTGAAGGAAAGAAAGTAGCATTTATTGAGAAAGAACACTTTGGGGGAACCTGCCTAAATATTGGATGTACGCCAACCAAGACTTATGTTGCCAGTGCCCGCAGAATGTGGGATGCTCAGCATGGAGACGAACTTGGTGTAATTATACCTGAAGGTGTAAAAGTGGATCTAAAAAAAGTAAAGTCACGAAAAGACAACATTATAAAAGCTTCTGTGGATGGGATTACAGCTGGTGTAAAGAATAATGAGAACATAACTTTCTTTGAAGGAACTGCGCGTTTTTTAGCAGAGAAAATAGTTGCTGTGGGGGAAAAACAATTATCGGCAGATGAAATTTACATCAATGTTGGTGGTCGCCCTCTTATTCCAGAAGGGTTTGAAGGGGTTAATTACCTTACCAATCAGACAATTCTGGAGCTGGAAGAACTTCCTAAACATTTAATAATTGTTGGAGGAAGCTATATAGGACTCGAATTTGGACAAATGTTCAAAAGATTTGGCAGTAAAGTAACGATTATAGAAAGAGGGGCTAGCATTATTAGCCGCGAAGATGTAGAAATAAGTGACCAAATTTATAGTTTTTTAAAAGACGAAGGAATAGACTTTCGTTTGAATGCGAACTGTATAAGTGGTCATCAAAATGAGGAAGGAAAGATATCCGTAAAGGTAGATTGCATGCAGGGACCACCGGAAGTGAAAGGTACGCACTTATTGTTGGCAGTAGGAAGAATACCTAATACTGATACTCTAAACTTATCTGCGGCGGGTATTAAAATTAATGACAGAGGCTATATAGAAGTTGATGATTCCTTGCAAACAAATATTGAAGGTATTTATGCTTTAGGCGATTGTAATGGTAAAGGAGCTTTTACACATACTGCATACAATGACTATGAGATTATAGCTCAAAATAAATTTGATGGTAAAAACAGAAGGGTATCAGATCGTATTTTAACTTACGGCCTTTTTGTAGACCCTCCGTTGGGACGAGCAGGACTGACTAAAAAAGAAGCTTTAAAGAAAGGCTATAAAATTTTGGAAGGCACAAGACCAATGAGCCGCATTGCGAGAGCTAAAGAAAAAGGAGAGACTAATGGTATTATGAGTGCCATAATAGATGCCGAAACCAACAAAATATTAGGTGCAGCCGTCCTGGGAGTTGGCGGAGATGAAGTTATTAGTAGTATCCTTAATATTATGTACGCAGATCTTCCCTATATGGTAATAAGAGATTCTGTTCAAGTTCATCCTACCATCTCTGAACTAATTCCAACAATGTTGGGGAGTTTAAACAAAATCATTTAAGTTGTATAGATAACTTGATATGAATTTAAAAGAGAATGGTAATATAAGTGAAGAATCTCTTCGTAATGTGACTTCACATTTTGAACCATTGAAAACAAAACGAAAAATAAATCGGTTAAGCCCTATTAATACATAAATTTAAAGCCATTTTTGTAAAGTAATAAAGCGTACTTATAATATCATAATCATAACGCCCCTTTAGGTTCGGAAATGGGTAATAATTATTTAAAGTGATAGAAAAAATGAATATGAGTTTATACAAATTAAAAACTATAAAACTATTTTGGATACAAACAAAAAACTAAAACAAAAATATGAGGCACTGGGTGAAAATCCGGAAACTTACCTGAAAGGCTTGCTTTACGCCAAACCCATTACTTATTGGGATTATGTAGAGACTGACACCTTATTATCATTACAAAAACCACGCACTCATTTTAAGGATGAAACCATTTTTATCATGTATCATCAGGTTACCGAATTAATATTGAAAATGATGAGACATGAATTGGAACAGATTTCGGTAGAGGAATTTCCTACGGAAACTTTTTTAATTACCAAAATCAATAGACTAAATAGGTACACTACCATGCTTATTACCTCTTTTGATATCATGAAGGACGGCATGGATTATGCCGACTATAATCAATTTCGTACCACATTGACTCCTGCTAGTGGGTTCCAAAGTGCACAGTTCAGATATATTGAATTGTATTGCACCCGGCTGGAAAACTTAGTGAATGATGAAGGGAAAGAACGTTTATCCGCCAAACCTACCGTAGAGGAATATTTTGAGCACATTTATTGGAAGGATGCCGGATTAAACCGTGAAACGGGTGCAAAAAGCCTGACATTGCAACAGTTTGAGGAAAAATACCTTGATAGTTTTATTGCCCTCGCCAAAAAATTGCAGGGTTGTACTCTTGAGGATAAAATTCTCAAAATAAAAAATCCATCAGGACAATTGAATGAAAAGCTAAAGGAATTTGATCACCTTTATAACGTAGAATGGCCTTTGGTACACCTTCGAACAGCAGATTATTATTTAAATGAGAAGGGTGAAAACAAGATGGCAACGGGGGGTTCTGAATGGAAGAAGTATCTACATCCGAAACATCAGCAGCGCAAATTTTTCCCAACTTTATGGACTGAAGATGAAAAGAAGAACTGGGGCATTCCAGAAGAATAATCATTAAGAAAATTTTTGGATTGAAAAATCCTAGAATGATAATTCAATAATTTGGGTGTAGAGAAATAATCTCGAATTTGGTTTTACGCCTTAAATTAAGGGAGAGACTTTTTCTTTCATACTAGGAATTGCCCTGGGGTTGGTCCTGCAAAGCCTCTATAGAAAAGTAAAGTAAAATAAAGTGGAGTTGTTATATTGATGAACATTTTTGATTAGCATCAGTAGTTTAAAGCCACTCTTTCCGCTTAAAGTAGTAGAGCATGCCTAAAAATACCACAACCATAACTCCCCATAGCACAAAATACGCGTATTCAAATTTAAGCTCTGGAATGTTTTCAAAATTCATTCCATAGACTCCGGCTATAAATGTAAGCGGAATAAAGATGGTAGCCATAATGGTAAGTACTTTCATCACTTCATTCATCCGGTTGCTTATTGTAGTCATATACATATCCATCAGACCCCAGATCAATTCTCTTTGAATATCGATACTTTCCGAAACCTGAATTACATGATCATATAAATCCCTAAGGTACAATTGTGTTTTTTCAGTAATAAGTGAGGCGTCAACTTTATCTATATGGTTAACTACTTCCCGAAGGGGATATACTGCACGTCGTATTTTTAGAATCTCCCGTTTGAGACCGTGGATTTCATGGATGAGATCCTTCTTTGGTTTTTCCACAAATAAATTTTCCTCCAATTCTTCAATCTTTTCCCCCATTACTTCCATAAGGTTAAAATAATTATCCACTATGGCATCCATAAGCACATAAAGCAAATAGTCAGCCCCATTACTTCTAACCCGACCTTTACTATTTCTTAAGCGTTCCCTGACCGAATCAAAAACATCACTATCCGATTCCTGAAAAGATAACACAAAATTAGAGCCCAGAACGAAACTTATATTTTCAAATTTTAGATTCTGATCCTAATCAAAATAAAGCATTTTTAGGACTACAAAGACATATTCTTCATGTTCATCCAATTTGGGTCTTTGTTTGGTATTCGCGATGTCTTCGATTATTAATGGATGCAGCTCAAAGTCTTTCCCCAATTTTTCAATTTCATTAACGTGATTAAGCCCGTTGACATTGATCCAGGTTATGGTCTCCTTATTTTCATAGGTAAAAGCTTCTTCTATATTTTTAAGTTGTTTTTCAGCGAGACTATCCTTGTCATAATCAAAGACATCTATAAACAAATCTTTTTTGGCTTTGTTCCCAACATAAACGATAGTACCAGGGGCTAATCCTGTTTTTACTGCGGCTTGTGAAGAGCTTGCTTTTTTCATTTTTTAAGCTTATAATATTTCAATGCAAGTTATTTAAAAAAGCTTTACAAGTGAATGTTTGGTCCCCCAAGTATGAGTCAGCACTTACAATTCAACCACAAGTTTTCCTTTGGCCAAATTATCTTCCATATAGGTATGGGCTTCCACTATTTGATCGAGACGGAAAACTTTATCAATGTTAAGGGTTATCACCCCATCCGCAACCGCATCAATAAAATCTTGCAGTAAGTCTTTCTTTAAATTAGCTGCGTCTCCCATATATACTGTTAATCTTCCTAAAGAAGGGATGTCACCCATAGGTGTGAATTCCTTGAGCGTCCATTCGCCACCCAGTATTCCTGTCATGCAGACTATCCCTCTTCGTTTTATACATTTTAAAGAATCCTTTAATGTTTTTATACCAATTAATTCCAGGACCTTGTTTACTCCATCAGGGTATAATTCTTTAAGTTCCTTAGAAATTGTTCCATTATCAATAAGAACATGAGCTGCCCCGTTTTCTTTCAGAAAATCCTTTTTAGCGGCATTTCTTGTCGTAGAAATAACGGTTAATCCCAAATGTTTTGCCAACTGGCAGGAGAGCATGCCTATGGACGATGTTCCACCTCTGATAAGTAAGGTTTCACCAGACTTAACTTCTAATGCCTGGGTTAAAGACCCTGAAACTGTTTGGAACATCTCAGGAATGGCCCCAAGGGTACTCCATGGTAAATTGCTCTCAAAAGGAAATACAATTTGCAAAGGCACCAGGGTGTACTCTGCATAACCCCCGTCAAAATCCCTGCCCATACCACCCATAATAGCAGCCACCTTCTGACCTTTATTATAGGCACCGGACGGGTCCTCCTCTATATTTCCTACACATTCTATCCCCTGGATTCTTGGAAACTGAACATCCGGAGAATGACCCTGGCGGGTAAACAATTCAGATCTGTTTAAACCAAAAGCTTTTATTTTAATTAATACCCACCCCTCTTTTATCTCCGGGATAGACCTTTCTTGTATCTCAATTACTTGAGGTGCACCCGATTGTAAAGTTACCGCTGCTTTCATATGCTTCTTTCAATAAACTTAGGGATTTAATTTGATTGACAAAATAACGCAGGTACCAAATAGGGATATTCTATTAGTGATTCTAAATCTGATACGGTGAAAAAATTAAATTGATCGTCTATTTTGTAGCTTTTACATAAGCTATCAAATACCTGAGCGTGGTTATTTTGCCATAATCCTCTTCCGGGGTTGTGATCCCGAATTCCTTGTCAAGACCTATTATTAGTTGCAGAAAGTCGAATGAATCGATACCAAAAACTTCCCTGATATTGTCATCCATTCCCAGTTCCTCCGGATCAATGTCCGGTGCTATTTCTTGCAGCAATCTAAGAATAGTTGCTTTTGCTTCCTCATCTTTCATAGGGCTTCGGGCTTTTGCAGATTTTTCTTTAGGGCCATTAAAAACCTACTCCCCAGATAACCATCAATGGCCCTGTGGTCTGCGGCGAGTGTAACATAAACAATGGGGCGGGTGCTCAATTCACCGTCCTCGGCCCAGGCCTCTTCTACGATATTGCCAAAACCTAAAATAGCAACCTGAGGCGGATAAATAACCCCAAAAACTTTGTCTGTACTTCCTTCCCCAATATTGGAAACTGTAATGGTGGATTCGCTTAATTCTGAACTTCTCAATTGTAATGCCCTTGCACGCGGTATCAAATCGTTCAACAGGTCCATTAACTGATTCAGGGATTT
>CAZHWD010000050.1:0-2905 GCA_964536335.1 uncultured Eudoraea sp.
TAAATATATCCTACTTGATCGAATAGCCATAGGTGGTATGGCAGAAGTTTATCGGGCTAAATTAACTGGGGAAGAGGGTTTTGAAAAGCCAGTTGTGTTAAAAAAAATGTTGCCTCATTTAAGTGATGAAATAGAAATGACCAATAATTTCATTGATGAAGCTAGGTTGGCTGCGCAATTAAAACATGAAAATATCATCCACATTTATGATTTTGGGAGCGTTGAAAATACCTTCTTTATCGTGATGGAATATCTTTTTGGCAAAGATTTAAATTTAATTTTAAAACAATCCAAAGAAATCAATCAAAATATCGATCTTGAAAATATTCTATTTATCATATCAAAAATTTGTGAAGGATTAGGATATGCTCATCAATTAAAAAATCTACAGGGTAATCCATTAAATATAATTCACCGAGATATCAGTCCGCACAATATTTTCATTACATACGAAGGACAAATAAAACTGATCGATTTTGGTATTGCTAAAGCAGCCTCTAATGCAACAAAAACCCAAACAGGCATCATAAAAGGCAAAGTAGCTTATATGTCACCAGAACAGGCTGAAGGCAAGCCGATTGACTATCGTTCCGACATTTTCTCTGTAGGTATTATCTTATATGAATTGGTGACTGGCAAAAAGATGTTTGATGGGGATACATTTGAGACACTTCAAAAGATAATTCAAAGCGATTACGTACCCCTGGAGTCATTGAAACCGAACCTTCCAGACACACTGTATAAAATAATTAATAAATCGCTCCAAAAAAATCCAGATGATAGGTATGCAACGTGTGAGGAGATGGGCAGTGACATTGAAGATTGTATCCATGAATTGTCATATCGTCCCAGCTCCAAAAAATTATCTGATTATACCCAGTTACTCTTTGAAGGACAGTATGATATCGAAAAACAACAATTGGCAGAAATAATGAGCCAGAAATTAGCTGTATCAACAAGTACCTTCGAAATAGAACCTTCATCAGATTATCAGCCAACAGAAGCTCTGAAGACTCATACACCGACTGGAGTTCATTCCAAATTTATAGAATATGGAAACATGGTCGTAGATAAAGTGATTAGCCTTAAAACAAGAAAAAAAATGATCATTTTTTCTGCGGTTGCGATTTTTATGATTTTGGCCCTTGGAATACCTTTGAGCAATCAGATTAAACAATATAATGAAAATACCATAAAAATAGAGAAATTATTAAAAACTGCTGAAAATCGGCTTACTAACGAACAGATTACCTATCCAGAAAAGGATTGTGCATATCATTATTATCAGGAAGTGTTAAAGATCGATCCGCGTAATAAAAAAGCGAAAAAGGGGCTTGAAGAGATTTCATCCCATTGTATTCTAATGGCAAAAAAAGAAATCAATAGATTAAACTTGCCAAGCGCAAGACATTATATTGAAATTGGAATGCTTATTGATTCTGAAAATGAAGAATTGATAAAATTGAAATCAAAAACATCTGACGGTAAAAATTTTTATATTGACGGCGTTAAAAAAAAATTTTTCGGCTCTATGATCCAAAAAAAGTAAAGTCTACTAAATCTCTTGATAATACGAATTAAACGAAGTTTGGTGGCAGTCCGAACGGAATCTGAATAACATAATGTTATCTTGAGCGTTTTTGGATCAGCCTTTTTTTTCGTTCATAGTTCCAAAATTTTTTAAATAAGGAGAGGAAGATGGCCTTTATCACCTTGCAGATCCAAAATAAAGAAGTCTCCAAACACCCTTTGGATAAAAATAAAGTGATAAAAATAGGTCGATTGCAGGAAAACGATATTGTGATTGATAATTTAGCCGTATCAGGACGACATGCAGAAATTATATGGGAAGAGAAGGGATTCATCATAAATGACATTGCGAGTCGTAATGGTACATTTATTGCTGGTAATCCAATTAAAAGTAGACGTCTTGCAGAAGGTGATGTTATCACTGTCGGCAAACATGAATTGTTATTTTCGGAACAAGAACTACAATACTCTTCGAGTAATTCAAAACAGGAAAAATCTCTCAATTATCATTCCAAGTCACAGGATCCGACATCTTTTCTGAATACTAAGCAACAGCGAAATATCCTCGAACAATATGATCGAAAGGGCTATAAAAAACCCTTATTGGTAGTGAAATATAAAGATAGGATGATTTATAAATTTTTACTTAAATTACAGAATACTAGTATCGGTAGAAACCCAAATAATAACATCGCTATTGATAATACTGCTGTGTCCTCTGAACATGCTGTAATCACTTCGGATGGTTCAAAGTTCACTATAAAAGACCTTGGCAGCAAAAACGGAACTTTTGTAAATGAAAAATTAGTTAAAACATGTAAACTATTTAATGGCGATATAATAACCATTGGCAAACATGAAATCGTATTTGAGGAAGTAGGAACATATACCTATGACGAAATCGCCCAACCTTTGGTAGAAAGCCAGTTAATGTTTTCAACTGATGGTACAACCTGTTTAAAAACCAAAAAACACAAAGAGATGCTATCTGATATCTCAGATAAAAAATCAAAAGCAGGATTTACATTTCTTAAAGGTGGACAGGGAAATGTATCTATTAATAACAAAACCTTCAAAATCGGTAAATGTAAATCCTCAGATATCATTGTTAAAGGATTAATGGTAGGGGATACAGCTGCATTAATTTCATCAATAGAAAATAACTACTATTTAACTTATCAAAAGGGGATTACCAAACCCGCTGTAAATGGCAATATCATTAAAGGCTCTGTAAAATTAAAGAACGCAGACATTATTAAAATTGGGTCTATTGAGCTTAAGTTCAATTCATAAATGATTTTCTTTTTTACTAGTTATATTCAACTATTCGTAAAATTAAGGAAAATAATTTACGTTGGTTCGGTAAATTTCTTGT
>CAZHWD010000051.1:0-35229 GCA_964536335.1 uncultured Eudoraea sp.
TATAGATTTCTTCATCTACTCTGAATTTTTGATTAAGCGTGTCATTTTTAGTAATAATGAGAACCCTTCCATTTACTGTTATACCATCAATCCCAATTACATTGGCAATATAGCGTTCATTATAGCTATTGGGTTTTAGGATCTCACGGATTTTAAGATGTAAATATTGTTCGGTTGGAAGCTTAAAGTTCGTGTAATGTTTTGAATTGTTATCGGGTATAGTCAGTGCCACGGACATCATCCCTAAACCAACTGTGCACAATAGGGAAAGAAAACCAAAGGGCAGATTATCCAGTAGGTTTTTCCGCCTCCACGATATGCCCAGTAAAACCATGAACCCACTGGTAAGTACTGTCGATAACAGGAGGGAAATATTGTTATAATACCCTAAAAGTATCCCAAAAATTAAAAACAGAGTTAGCTTTACCGGAATAAAATCCAAAAGCTTCATTGAGTTTGTCAGGTTAATTCTATAGGCTATTAAAGTAGTAGTGGGTAGTGAAAGTAAAGTTCAGTTTACAAAATTAGTTTGTAATGAATAATTCGGAAAAATCAATCTGATAGAACTTTCAGTTTGCAATCAAAGAACTCTGGTTGCCTTAACGAAAGCATAGTTCCAGAATCCTTCTTCTAAAGAAGAAACAATGACCCCCCTAGATGAAGTGGCGTGAATAAATTTGATATCACGTCCGTCTACAGCAACGACAAGTCCGACATGATTAATTTTTTTTCCTCTTTTACTGGTTTTGAAGAACAAAAGGTCACCTTTAGTAACTTTATTTAATTTAATCTTCTTACCCTCGTCGGCCATTTGAGATGATACCCTGGGCAACGGAATATCGTTTTCTCCAAAAGATACGTAAAGAAGGCCGGAACAATCCATACCCTTTTTGGTGGTTCCACCATACTTATATCGTACACCGGAGTAAGCCATAGCCGTGTTAATAATCAGATCAGCTTTTTCGAGTACAACGAGAGTTGTTGTAGAATCAGGAATTTTGTCCTCTGCGGCCAAACTGTCTTTTTCTGATGCCGCAACAGTAACAGTCCGTTCCTTGCCATAGGTGGTTTTCTTTTTAACAATACCACATCCGGTCAGGAGTATAATGATAAAAAAAACAAAAATCTTTCTATTCATCCCAGGATATATATGATCTACCAGGAACTAAAATTAAGCATTTTCTATAATAAGTGCAGCAGCTTTGTCACTTGCACCTTTCCCACCAAGCTTTTTTTCTAACTCTTTATAAGCCTTTAATTGTGCACTGCGTATGGGACCATCAAGGATTTTGGTTAACTCTTGCTTCAGGTTTTTTGTAGTCAAATCTACCTGAATCAGTTCTTTTACTACTTCTGTACCCATAATCAAATTAACCAATGAAATATAATCCAAAGTAATTATTCGTTTCGCAATCTGATAGGACACCCAGTTGCCTTTGTAGCAGACAACCTGCGGGACTTTTAATAAAGCCGTTTCAAGGGTAGCGGTGCCACTGGTTACCAGAGCGGCATGTGAATGGCTTAACAACTCGTAGGATCTATTAAAAACAAGGCTTACAGCATAATTTTTAAGGAATTCTGAATAGAAACCAACATTTAGGCTGGGTGCCCCAGCTATTACAAATTGATATTCAGAAAAAGAAGGTGTAACCTTTAACATCAGGCCAAGCATTTGTTGAATCTCCTGTTTTCTGCTGCCCGGGAGGAGGGCAATAATTGGTTTATTAGGATCCAGATTATGTTCATTTCTAAAATCTTGCTCATTACCAATATCAATTTGCCCAATTGCATCAATTAATGGATGCCCTACAAAACTTACCGGGTAGTTGTGTTTCTTTTCATAGAACTCCTTTTCAAATGGCAGAATGACATACATTGCATCAATATCTCTTTTGATATTTTTGATCCGACCTTCCCTTGAAGCCCATATTTGAGGAGATATGTAGTAATTTGTACGGTATTTGTTTTCCTTCGCCCAGCTGGCAATTCTCAAATTAAAACCTGAATAATCAATGAAAATAATGACATCCGGATTATAAGATTTAATATCTTCCTTGCAGAATTTAATACTTTTAAATATAGTGTTTAGATTGTTAATTACCTCCAAGAACCCCATAAAAGCCATCTCCTTGTAATGCCTTACAAGAGTACCGCCGGCTTTTTGCATTTGATCACCGCCCCAACAACGGATTTGGGCATTGGTATCTTTAGCAAGAATTGCTTTGATAAGATTTGATCCATGCAGATCCCCGGAAGCTTCCCCGGCGATAATATAATACTTCATTCTAGAAAATCTTATAATAGAGAATAACCAAAGCAGTAAGTAAAGTGGCCATTAAGACTCCCTTTGCCCTCTGATCCCTTCTTAATTTTAGAAAGCCAAAAAAGGCGATCAGATTTAAAATTGCGCCTAAGGCCAGCAAACTGCCAATATGCCCTTGTTTAACCGCTGCATAGAATGTTTCCATAATCCCAAAATCGGAAAACAAAAGTATATACAAAAGTGTTCCTATGATATTCGCAATAATCCCTACTGCAAAACCAATTAATATTTCCTTTTTATTATTCATTTAAAGACCAGCTGTTTATATCCTGTATAACGTGATGTGCTGTTAAATCAAACTGTGTGGGAACTACCGAAATATAGCCATTACTTAAGGCCCATTCATCAGTATCTTCACCTTTGTCTAATAGCTCAAATTCGCCGGTGAGCCAATAGTAATCTTTGCCCATTGGATTGGTTCGTTTATCAAATTTTTCCTTCCAGTTTGCTCTTGCCTGGCGGCATACTTTTATTCCTTTTATGCCTTCACCTTTTGTTTTTGGGATATTTACATTGAGAACCACTCCTTTAGGAATTCCATTGCTTAATGCTTCTTCTGCAATTTTTTTTACTGCAATTTCAGCGATATTAAAATTTGCTTCCCATGAATAATCACATAAGGAAAACCCAATTGCCGGGATGCCTTCAATTCCTGCTTCGATTGCGGCACTCATGGTTCCTGAGTAGATAACATTTATAGAAGAATTAGAACCGTGATTTATGCCACTAACACACAGGTCGGGTTTTCTTTTAAGTATCACCTGAAGTGCCAATTTTACACAATCGGCTGGAGTTCCGCTACAGCTGTACTCTTCATGGCCTCCATTTTCAAAATCTATGGTAACTTTCTTGGAGTATAGGGTATTATCCAGTGTTATGGCATGTCCCATTCCCGATTGTGGACTATCTGGCGCAACAACTACCACTTCTCCAATTGCCTTCATATAGCGAACCAATGCTCTTAAGCCGGGAGCCGTTATTCCATCGTCATTGGTAACCAGAATAAGGGGTTTTTGCATACTGTATACTTTCTGCCACAAAAATACGTTTTTAATATGTTATTATGGCGAGCTTATGGAGGGCCTGTTCAAAAAATATAGTTATGGATTTTTCTTGAATATAGTTCCTCCTTACTGAAAAATCTAGTACAACCGGTTGATTATTAAAGCTTATTGGAAACAAATCCTAATGGTGTTTAACAAAAAATTAATGCTGCTGGCTTGCAAAGTGGCATGGTTTTTTCAGTATCTTAGGGAATTCATAGGCATTGCCGTGATTTTTTATATTATTTAAGTTTGTTATTTAGTGGTTTAATAATAACCGCACATAAAAAAAAATACATGAAAAGAAACCTCATACTTGGATTTTTGGTGATACTTATTGCGGTGGCATCATGCAGTTTTACCAATAAGTCATTTGAAAATGATGATAAGGATAAATTACTCTTAGATCTTATTACATATATTTTGGAACGTGGTCACTATGAACCTAAAGAAATTAATGATGATTTCTCCGTAAGTGTTTTTGAAGATTTTATAGATGTTATTGACCCTACAAAAAGATACTTTTTAGAAGAGGATATTTTGGAATTTGAGAAATACAAATTTCAAATAGATGACCAGATAAGGAATACAGAGATATCTTTCTTTAATATGGTTTATTCCAGATTCATGAAGCGAATGGAAAATGCCAAATCTGTTTATGCGGAGGTTTTAAGTGATCCTTTCGATTATTCCATTGAAGAAACTATTAATATAAATTATAAGGACCAGGCATTTGCAGCAACCAGAAATCAACTTAAAGAGCGATGGAGGAAACAACTAAAATATGCCACTATTGGAACTTATGATTCCAAGTTCAAAGAGCAGGCACAAAAAAAGAAAGATGATACAGATTACGAGAGTATAGCAGTTTCACAAATGGAATTGGAGGCCAGAGAGTCTACTAAAAAGACTCTGGATGAATATTTCGACTTCGTAGACGATCTTAAGCGGGAAGACTGGTTTGTATACTATATCAATACAATTGTTGATGAGTTTGACCCTCATACTTATTACTTTGCTCCGGAGGATAAAGATAAATTTGACATTAGCATGTCTGGTAAATTTGAAGGGATAGGCGCAAGATTACAGAAAAAACCAGAGGGTGCAAAAATCGTTGAAATCATTTCCGGTGGCCCAGTATGGAGAAATCAGCAACTGGAAGTTGGTGACGAAATATTAAAAGTCGGCCAGAACGGGGAGTTGCCTGTAAATATTGTCGGGATGCGTTTGGATGATGCCATCAAACTGATTAAAGGTCCCAAGGGTACGGTAGTTGATTTAACTGTTAGGAAAGTGGATGGCTCGATCGAAGAAATTTCCATTACAAGAGATGTAGTTGAACTTGAAGAGAGTTATGCTAAATCTGCGACGGTTATTAAAGAAAATCAAAAATACGGTATTATAAACCTTCCTAAGTTCTATGTGGATTTTAACGATTACGCCGAAAGAAATGCAGCAACAGACGTGGCCAAAGAAGTTGAGCTTTTGAAGCAGGAAGGTGCAGAAGGCCTGGTAATTGACCTTAGGGACAATGGAGGCGGATCTCTTAAGACGGTCGTGGAAATGGCCGGTCTTTTCATAAAAGATGGCCCTGTGGTTCAGGTTAGGTCCTCCGGCAAAGACAAGGATGTATATGAGGATAAGGATGAACGAATTCAATGGGATGGTCCTCTTGTTATATTAGTGAATGAACTTTCAGCCTCAGCTTCTGAAATATTGGCGGCTGCCATGCAAGACTATAAAAGAGCTGTAGTGATTGGGAGTAAGCAGACTTTTGGTAAGGGAACAGTACAAAATGTAATCCCTTTAGAAAATATTGTCAGAAGTAATGAGCATGGAGATCTTGGAGCTATAAAACTAACAACTCAAAAATTTTATAGGATAAATGGAGGATCAACACAGTTGGAAGGAGTTAAAAGTGATGTTGTTGTACCGGATAGATACAGTTATATTGACCTGGGGGAAAGAGATCAGCGTAATCCGTTAAACTGGGACAAAATATCACCAGCAGATTACGAACCATGGGAAGGGTATATTGATTATGAAACTACTATTGAGAATAGTACCAAGCGCATGTCTGCGAATCCTCAGATTGCATTGATTGAAGAAAACGCCAAATGGCTTAAGGAACAACAGGATGAAAATGTGGTTTCTCTGAATTTTGATATCTACAAAAGAGAAGAGAAAAAGGACAAAGCAAAATCTACATATTTTAAGACTATTTCAGATTACGACTCACATTTGACATTTGAATCTCTGAAATACGAAGAGGAACTTTTCACGAAAGATCCTGTATTAAGAGAAAAGCGCGACCGCTGGCATACTAATCTTGCAAAGGATGTCTACGTAGAAGAGGCAATAAATGTGCTTCAGGATTTGAAAATAAACAATATTAAAAACGGTAAATTAGCAAGTGTAAAAGGCTAGTAAATGCTTGTTTACAGTTAAGAAAAGAGTTCCGGTAAAATTATTGGAGCTCTTTTTTGTTTTAGTTTTATACTCAACAATGTCAGACAAGCAATAATTCAATATTTTTTTAAAAGGCCAAAAAAGTCATTTCAGGCTTTTAATATGTTTGATAACTTACGGGTATTTAAGCAGTACATTTTATGTATATACCTTTGACCAGCTATTTAAAAACCCGTTATCCTAAATAGTGCTTTTAAGTTTGTCTGCATGTATTTTTCTAAGCTTCGCCAATTTTGGAGTAATTACATAATTGCAGTAACCCTGACTCTGGTTATTCCGATAATAATCCTGATGATAGTCCTCGGCTTCATAAAATATTTTTAACGGGCTTAATTCGGTAACCACCGGATTCTCATAATAGGAAGATATTTCATTTAGAACCCCTTCTGCCTCTTCTTTTTGATTTTGATCATGGTAAAAAATGACGGAACGGTATTGTGTCCCAACATCTGCACCCTGCCTGTTGAGAGTTGTAGGATCATGAGTAGTCATAAAAATCATTAGTATATCGTGAAAAGAAATGACACCAGGATCAAAGCTTACCTGAATTACCTCTGCATGACCAGTAAGTCCAGAGCATATTTCTCTATAAGTTGGCTTGCCTGGAGCATTCCCCCCTGAATATCCTGAGACAACCTTTTCTATTCCTTTTACCTCTAACAAAACGGCTTCTGTACACCAAAAACATCCCCCGCCCAGTGTTGCCAGTTCCAATTTTTTATTTTCCATCTATAACTTCCTTTTCAATTATCATAGACTCAGAATTAATACAATAACGAAGACCACTAGGTTCAGGGCCATCTGGAAATACATGCCCTAAATGTGCGTCGCAGGTATTGCAAAGTACCTCTACCCTAATCATTCCAAATGTGACATCCTTTTCATATTTAATGGCATTTTCTGCTATAGGCTGTGTAAAACTGGGCCATCCTGTACCTGATTCAAATTTAATAGTGGAATCAAATAAGGGGGTACTGCAACATACACAGGAATATTTACCGGCATCGTGTATACTACATAATGCTCCCGAATGAGGGGCTTCAGTTCCTTTCTTTCGGGTAATTCGAAATTGGTCAGGAGTAAGTATTTCACGCCATTCATTTTCAGTTTTTTCAACACGCCTGTCCGGTACAGGATTTCCGTTTACCGTAAAGCTCATTATGTTTTTCCAGGTCAACATTATATTGCAATTATAGTGAGTATCTCAAATTTAAATTTTTATAAAATCCCTAAAAGGGAAAATAAGTAATTTTTGTCGGATTTATTACTTCTAACTTACAATCTATTCAATATAAAATTCAGTGAAATTAAACTAAATTTGATCTATGGGGCGAAGCAGATCACGAAGAACGAACAGAAATATTTATTTGTCTTTGTTGATCCTTTGTATAGTGGGTTTTTGGGTGTTTGAAAACTTTTATACTCCCGGTATGTATTCCGCCCCTACTAATGATGTTTTAACTTCTAAAGTACCGGATAAAATATTACCAGCTTCAACTTCGGGAGAAATAGTGGTTCATAGTAATTTTATACTTTCCTATAAGGAACGTTATGAACAGGCCGAATGGGTAGCATACGTTCTAAATCGAAGTCATCTTACCTATGATGACAGGGAGCGTCCTGATTATGTTGAAGACCCTAAAGTAAGCACTAAATCTGCCGATTGGAGAAATTATAAAGGCTCTGGATATGACAGAGGGCATCTTTGTCCGGCAGGAGACAGAAGGTTTTCGGTTTATGCCTACAATGAAACTTTTTATACCAGCAATATTACCCCACAAAAGAATGATTTTAATGCTGGGATATGGAACGAATTGGAAAAGAAGATAAGAAGTTGGAGTAAACAATATGAAAGCCTGTATATTATTACCGGGGGAATTTTAGAAAAAGGCCTTCCGACAATTGGAGAAGAAGATGTTGCAGTCCCCAAATGGTATTATAAAATTGTAGTCAAAGAAGAGGAAAAAGATATAAAAGTTCTTGCTTTTCTAATTCCTCACCAGGACACAAATGAGCCGCTTATGAATTTTTTGGTGACAGTAGATGATTTGGAGGAGGTTAGCAGACTAGATTTTTTTAATAAGATGGATGAAAATATCGAAACGCGCATAGAACAAAGTATAAATACAAAACAATGGAACTTCTAGCCCCACTCATTTAACCTGTTTGCATCTAATTTTAGAAATATAAATAAAAGAATTGTAAATCCTAGAAGACCGGATCCACCGTAACTGAAGAAGGGTAAAGGAATGCCAATAGTCGGGAGTACGCCAATAACCATTCCAATATTGATAAAGTAATGAATCAACAATATAGATATTGCTCCATATCCATACATTCGGCTAAAATCGCTTTTTTGCCTTTCGGCCAGATAAACCAGTCTTAAAAGCAACAAGGTAAAGAGAATGACAACGATGGTTGTACCCAGAAATCCCCACTCTTCTCCCACCGTACTAAAAATATAATCTGTATGTTGTTCAGGTACAAAATCCCCTTTTGTTCTGGTACCTTCTAAAAAGCCTTTACCAAAGAAACCACCAGATTCTATAGCCTTTTCAGATTGGTAGGTATTATAACCTATGGTTTTACGAATTTCTTCGAGTTTATTAGGGTCCTTTTCCAACCGAAGCCAAAGGCTGAATCTGTCTCTGTGGCGTTGCTCAAATACATTATTGAAAACAAAATTAACAGATAATGAAAAGACAATTGAAACAACAAAAACCAATACTATTGGCAAGATGGGGACTTTATAAGAGGCTCTTTTCAGTAAGAGAAAAATAGCAATTATTAAAGCTAAGCCAATTCCTACCCAAGTTGTTCCGAACATTAAGGTGGTTATGAAAACCACAATAGCTAAAAAGGCAATTCCCAGGTAAAATAGTGGTAACCCCTCTCTGAAAAGGACAAAGACCAGTGCGAAAAATACCAACGCACTGCCCGGGTCAGGTTGAGGAATGATTAATAAGGCCGGAATTATAATAATTAGAAAAGAATAAAATTGATCTTTCCGGTTTTTAATATCTGTCTGAATATCACTTAAATACTTGGCCAACGCTAAAACGGTTGCAACTTTCGCCATCTCCGAAGGTTGAAAATTAAAAAAACCAAGGTCATACCATGAAGTTGCTCCGGCAATGGTCTTGCCAAAGACAAAAAGGCCCAAAAGAAGAACTATAGAAATAATGTACAAAACACTGGAAAAACGTTCATAGAAACTAGCCTCCAATGCAAGTATTACCAGGATACTTATCAGACTTAACCCAATAAAAATCAACTGTTTTCCATACAACTGACTAAAATCAAAAATGGAGGAGTTGTTTTCTGAAAATGTACTGGAATAGATGTTTAGCCAACCTATCCCTACTAATAAAAGATAAAATAAAACGGTAAGCCAGTCAATTCGCTTAAATACTCTCCTACCAGACATACTCATTTATCTTGAATTCTTCTCCGCTGTATGGCTTGGCATATTCATGTTCAAGAGTTTTTTCGAGCATTCTTTTTTCGAGATCCTTTCTGGTAATATTTCCTTTCAGGTACTTTTCTATTAATAGAGACGCTATATGCCCTGCATATCTTGAGCCATAATAGCCATTTTCAATATAAACTGCCAGTGCAATTTTTGGACTGTCTACAGGAGCAAAAGCGATAAATACTGAATGATCTGTAAGCTGCGTACGTACAGTATCTATTTTTGTATAATTCTCCACGGTACCTGTTTTACCTGCAATCTCTATTCCGGGTATTTGGACCCACCTGGCAGTACCTTTTTTATACACATCAGCCATGCCTTTAACGACAGGGTCAAAATGCTTTTTGTCAATTGTTGTATACTTAGGTTGTACGTATTCGGGAATGCTTATATCCTTACCTTCAACTTTCTTCAGGATATGAGGGGTATAGTAGTAACCATGGTTTGCAATTGCCGCAGTCATATTGGCTAGTTGAACCGGAGTTGCTGCAACTTCTCCTTGCCCAATGGAATTGGAAATGATATATGATGAAGCCCAACGATTATCTCCATACCATTTATCATAATACTCCTTACTTGGAATTCTTCCAGGTCTTCCGGTAGGAAGATCATAGCCTAAAAAGTTTCCAAGGCCAAAACTATTCATATGCTTTTCCCAAACATCCTGACCTTCATCTGTAGTCGGAAAATTTTCATAGAATTTTCGAAATGTACCTGCGAAGTATGCATTACAAGATTTATATATTCCCCTGTTTAGATTTCTTATTCCGCCCCCGCAATGACACCCCCTCTTTGTGTTACC
The DNA here is from genome assembly GCA_964536335.1 of uncultured Eudoraea sp. Lineage (GTDB taxonomy): Bacteria > Bacteroidota > Bacteroidia > Flavobacteriales > Flavobacteriaceae > Eudoraea. Next base: position 10,110 of record CAZHWD010000051.1, read on the forward strand.
CACATAAAATCCATTATAGCACCGAAAAGTCGTACCAGGCTGGATCACGCCTTCTTGCAATGCCACTAGTGCATTTAATGTTTTAAATGGTGATCCCGGAGAACCTTCAGCCGAAATAGATCTATCAAACAGGGGTTTGGATATAGTATCATAATGTAGTTTGCTGTAGTTTTTTGAGCGTTCCCTGCCCACTAGTAATGCCGGATCATATGTTGGTCCTGAGATCATGGCTAATATTTCTCCTGAAGATGGTTCTATAGCAACGATTCCTCCCCTTTTACCATGCATTAGTAACTCACCGTATTCCTGAAGTTCCTTATCAAGAGTGAGGCTTATTTCCTTACCCTGTTCGGGAAGAGTGTCGAGAATACCAGCTTTATAGGGTCCTATATCTCTGTTGAATCTATCTTTCTGAATATATTGTACCCCTTTTCTACCTCTTAAAATTTCCTCATATTGCTGCTCTACACCTTTACCTCCCGTTAATTCTCCCTGCACGTAATAAGGATTTCTTTCCAGGTCACGTTCATTTACCTCTCTGATGTATCCCAGGACATTAGCAGCTGCTTTGGTATCGTAATATCTTAAAGATCTTTTTTGGATATAGAACCCCTCATATTTCCTCATTTTCTCCTGAAGCATGGCATAATCCTCTTTAGAAAGTTGAGGTACTAATACTGAAGGTAATCTTGGAGAATATATTCTGGCTTTCCGAAGTTTTTGTACAAATCTTTCTTTATCTATTCCTAAAAGACTACAAAACTCAAGGGTGTCCAGGGGTTTCACTTCCCTTGGAATCACCATCACATCATAGGCAGGATCATTTCCTACCAAAAGTTTCCCGTTTCTATCATATATATATCCCCGTTCTGGATAGTCGTATATCGCTTTAATAGCTGGGTCCTCCAAAACTTGATCTGGTGAAAAGCTAAATATTTGCAGATAGGACAGCCTGCCTATAAAGGAAATTCCGATTAGGACAATTATGGACGATAATAATATTTTTTTCATTGAAATTTAGATTTCAATATTTCGCTAGAATACAGCTTATTCTTTCTTTACACTAAAAAGAGAACCAAAAAGCAAACACAGTATTAGTGTGGCAATTCCGGTAAAAATAACTTTCTTCAAAATTAGCAGTAAATTTGATAAACTGAAAATTTCCAGAGTAAAGAAAATAATGTGATGCGCTACAATTAATAACGTCAAAAAAGTAATTTGTTGTACCCTGGTAGTATTAGATAATTTGAAACTTTGAAATTCGTAATTAACCCCAAAAACAAAACGCATAATAGTAGGTCGTAGATAAGCTATGGTGACCGTGGATGCCGCGTGTAAAGCCATAGTATCTGAAAAAAAATCGATAGACAAACCCAGTAAAAATCCTATAAATATAAAAACTGATCTATTTTCCTTTATTGGGTACCAATAAAGGAAAAGAATATAGACCATTGGATTTATAAAGCCAAAAAAGTTCAACCTGTTAAATACGAGTACCTGAACAAGGACCAGTAAGGCGAATCTAATTAAATTTATATAGTAATAACTACTGGTCATTGGCTATTTTAGCTTCGAGCTCTAAGATCTCAGGTCTGTTTTTGTTATAAATGATATAGACATTTTTAACATTGGACATATCGTTAAAAAGTTCTACATCTATGCTATAAAAACTTTTCGATACATTCAGGTCAAATTTTTTAATAGTCCCAATTGGAATATTCTCTGGAAAAATACTTGACATGGCCCCTGTAACTATGGTATCACCAACTAAGAGAGGCACTAGTCTGGGAATATCTTCCAGTTTTACCTGGTTATATCCCCGTCCGTCCCAAATTAAAGATCCAAAATAATTAGTATTCTTAATTTTGGCATTTATATTAGATTTAGTGTTTAATATACTTTGAACAGAGGCATAATTTTTTGTGGTATGTTCAACAATACCAAGAATACCCTTGGCTGTAATTACACCCATATCCTGTTTAATACCATGGTTTGTTCCCCTATTTATAGTTATATAATTATTTGGACTTGAATAACTGTTCTTAATAATTCTTCCGGTAGTTATGGCAAAATTAAATTTGGTGGTATCTAATTGAACAGTGTCTTCAATATTTGGATTGAAAAGTAAATTTTGCAGTTTTTCGTTTTCCTCGACCAGTTTTCTGTTTTCTTCAGTCAGGTTAAAATACTGTGTAATACCATCTGCAGTATTGTAGATAGTACCGGATATTTGGTTTGAAGAATTAAAGTATTTCGATCGATGATAAGAATGAGAATCAATTGTAAAGGCCAGGGAAATCAACAGCAATAATAAGTAAAGCAGCGAGGTTTTATACCGTATGATAAAATTGATTATCTGCTGCATTCACTTGTTATGTTAAGCGTTTAAAATGAGATGCCAAGTCTTAACTTAAATCCTCACCGAATTCAGGTTATTTTATAAGAATACTTTTGTAGCGTTCCAGGTTTTTTAGTGCTATGCCGGTTCCTCTAACTACAGCTCTCAAAGGGTCTTCTGCAATATAAACAGGCAGGTCTGTCTTTTGAGATAACCTTCTATCCAATCCACGAAGCATTGATCCGCCACCGGCAAGGTAAATACCCGTATTATAAATATCTGCTGCCAATTCCGGAGGAGTTTGTGATAAAGTTTCCATTACAGCATCTTCTACACGTAAAATGGACTTGTCTAATGCTTTGGCAATTTCTCTGAATGAAATAGAAACCTGTTTTGGTTTACCTGTAAGCAAATCCCGGCCTTGTACAGACATCTCATCTGGTGGAGATTGAAGGTCCTCGGTTGCTGAGCCTATTGTTATTTTAATATTCTCCGCGGTACTTTCTCCTACATATAGATTATGTTGCGTACGCATATAGTAGATGATGTCATTTGTAAATACATCGCCCGCTATTTTAACCGATTTGTCACAAACAATCCCACCTAAAGCAATTACCGCTATTTCTGTTGTTCCACCGCCTATATCCACAATCATATTACCCTTGGGTTGCATTATATCAAGGCCAATACCTATCGCAGCTGCCATAGGTTCATGTATGAGGTAAACTTCCTTGCCATTTACCCGCTCTGCAGATTCCTTTACTGCACGCATTTCTACCTCTGTAATTCCTGAAGGAATACATATTACCATCCTCAATGCAGGTGGGAACCATTTTTTCTTCAGTGCAGGAATGTTCTTAATGAACATATTGATCATTTTTTCAGAAGCATCAAAATCTGCAATCACCCCATCTTTGAGAGGTCGGATGGTTTTAATATTTTCGTGGGTTTTTCCCTGCATCATATTTGCTTCCTTGCCCACTGCAATTATTTTACCGGTTATCCTGTCTCTTGCAACAATAGACGGACTGTCCACAACCACCTTGTCTGCATGAATAATAAGAGTATTTGCAGTGCCTAGGTCGATAGCTATTTCTTCAGTTAAGAAATCAAAAAATCCCATTCGCGTTAATTTGGTTTCGGTTTATAAGGTGTATTTCATCGACAAAAGTAGTAAAATTAATGCTTAAAATGACGCGTGCCTGTCATTACCATAGACATTGCATTTTCGTTGCAATAATCGATGCTCAGTTGATCCTTAATTGACCCTCCTGGTTGGATAACGCTTTGAATCCCATTATTTTTTGAAATCTCAACGCAATCAGGAAATGGAAAAAATGCATCGCTGGCCATTACCGCCCCTTCCAAATCAAAATTGAAGGATTTTGCCTTGTGAATAGCCTGGTTTAAGGCATCCACCCTTGAAGTTTGCCCGGTACCACTGGCACATAATTGTTTGTTCTTTGCCAAAACAATGGTATTGGATTTTGTATGCTTACATAGCTTGGAAGCAAAGATGAGGTCATCCAATTCTTCCTGGCTCGGTTGCTTTGTGGTAACATATTTTAAATCCTCCAGCGTATCTGTTTTAAAGTCCTTATCCTGAACCAGAATACCATTTAAGCAAGTCCTGACTAGTGTATCAGGCAGAGGTGTTTCTTTTTGAATCAGCACAATTCTGTTCTTTTTACCCTTTAAAATAGTTAATGCCTCGTCATCATAACTAGGGGCAATAACTACCTCACAGAATAAATTATGAATTTCCTGAGCTGTGGGTACGTCAATTTTAACATTGCTTATCAGGATTCCTCCGAAAGCCGATACCGGGTCTCCTGCCAATGCATCAACATATGCCTGATGTATCGTAATTCTGGTAGCCAATCCACAGGCATTATTGTGTTTAAGTATGGCAAATGTAGGATCATCGTTTTTAAATTCATTCATGAGATTTAAAGCGGCATCCACATCCAATAAATTATTATATGATAATTCCTTTCCATGTAATTTGGTAAAAATGGCATCAAAATCTCCAAAAAAGAATCCTTTTTGGTGAGGGTTTTCTCCATACCGTAAAATTTTAGCGCTGGTTTCGCTAATCTTTAAAGCAGCCTCTTTATGATCCTTATTGAAGTAATTGAAAATAGCGGTATCGTAATGTGAGGAAACATTAAATGCTTTTACTGCAAAATGTTTTCTATCTTCCTGAGTGGTCTTTCCGTCATTGGCGTTAATTAATTCCAAGAATTCTTTGTAATCTTCCATTGAAGAAACACATAAAACATCCTTATAATTTTTTGCAGCCGCCCGTATCAGGGAGATTCCACCTATATCAATCTTTTCAATGATTTCCTGTTCTGTGGCACCACCGGCCACAGTTTTTTCAAAGGGGTATAGATCCACAATAATAACATCTAATTGGGGGATATCAAATTCTTCTAACTGGGCAACGTCACTTTCGTTATCCTGTCTGTTTAAAATACCTCCAAATACCTTTGGATGTAATGTTTTTACCCTTCCTCCCAAAATTGAGGGATAGCTGGTTACCTCTTCTACCGGAATTACATCAATTCCCAATTCTCTTATAAATTTTTCAGTACCTCCCGTAGAATAAATCGAAATACCGAGCTCGTCAAATTTTCTTACAATCGGTTCGAGTCCGTCTTTGTGAAATACAGAAATTAATACTGAGTTAATTTTTTTTGTTGTGTTCATTTTATGGTGCTTAAATAGAAGTCCTAAAGGACACAAATGTAATTTTTTTGAAGCTATAAAAGAGATTGTGTTATTAACAAAAGGGATAAAGTTTTAAAGAATTTTGGCAACTTCTTTATTGACAAATTCTAAAAAGGCCTCATCTTCCCTGTTAAAGGGGTCAGGGGTGTTGGAATCTATATCAATCTGTCCAATATTCTCTCCATTTACGAATAAGGGAACAACAATTTCTGCTTTGACATTGATGCTGCAGGCAATATAATTATCCTGTGCTTTTACGTCCGGCACAACAAAGTTTTCATTGCTAAGGGCAACCTGGCCGCAAATTCCTTTGCCAAAAGGAATTATAGTATGGTCTGTAGGAGCCCCTGAATACGGGCCTAGTTTTAATTCTTGTTTATCTCCATTTTTGAAATAAAAACCTACCCAGTCATAGTACGAAATTTTTTCTCGTAACAAACTACAGATTTGTTGAAGTCTCATATTTATTTCAACATCTTCGCTTTTTACAATAGATTCTATTTTTGGCCGTATTGCACTTAACATTTATGTATTTTTTGTAAAAGTATTCAAAAAGGAGATTTTAAATTTGCCTTTTTAAACAAATCTTATCCAATTTAGCTGCCTAATTAAAACAAGATAATTTTTAAACTTTTGTTAATCAATACAATAAAAGGCAAATTTTCGTAGTTTTGTACTATTAATGAAGGAAACTTTGCGTCAAATAGTATCTGTTACTATGGCACTTTTGGTGTTGTTCTCTACCATGTCTTTTACGGTAGATATGCATTATTGTGGTGACCATTTGGTAGATTTCAGCTTTTCTGAGAAAGTAGATACATGCATGATGAAATCTGAAATGTCCAAATCATCCAACGAATGTGCTGTGATGGAAATGGAAATGGACTGCTGCACCGACTTGGAAATAGTACTGGAAGGGCAGGATGATTTAAAAATTTCTTTCGATCAGTTGACTCTCGAGCAGCAGAACTTTGTCTCGGCGTACTTATATTCTTATGTTAATTTATTTAAAGGGGATGATATAGGTATCATTTCTTTTAAAGAGTATTCTCCTCCCCTTCTGATCAGGGATATACAAATTCTCGATCAGACTTTTCTCATTTGATTTTTAAACATTGAAATTAAAGCCCGACAGTTCTTTCTGTATAATGGGCTGAAGTTGTTGATTAAATTTTTAATCAACTTCAGTTTCTAACTGTTTAATAATCAATACATATGCTAAACAAAGGCATTAAATATCTTATCGAGAATAAATTGGTGGCGATGCTGATGCTCCTTCTATTTATAGGATGGGGTACTGTAAATGCGCCCTTCGATTGGGACACGAGCTTTTTGCCCAGAGACCCCGTTGCGGTGGATGCCATTCCTGATATAGGAGAGAACCAACAAATTGTTTTTACCAAATGGCCGGGCAGATCACCACAGGATATCGAAGACCAGATTTCCTATCCGTTGACCACCTCGCTCTTAGGTATTCCGGGCGTCAGGACGATACGGAGTTCCTCAATGTTTGGATTTTCGAGCATTTATATCATCTTTGAAGAGGATGTGGAATTCTACTGGAGCCGCAGCCGGATCCTTGAAAAGCTGAACTCGCTCCCAAGCAACCTGTTGCCCGATGATGTAAAGCCCGCTTTGGGGCCAGATGCAACGGGATTAGGTCAAATATTCTGGTACACCTTGGAAGGCAGAGATGAGGAAGGAAACGTTACAGGTGGCTGGGACTTACAAGAATTAAGGAGTATACAAGATTATTATGTAAAATACGCCCTTTCCGCCGCAAGCGGCGTCTCCGAAGTTGCCTCAATCGGTGGCTATGTACAGGAATATCAAATCGATGTGGACCCCGAATTGATGAAGCAGTACAATATCGGTCTTCATCAGGTGGTTAATGCGGTAAAAAAGAGCAACCGGGATATTGGAGCACAGACCTTGGAAATCAATCAGGCTGAATACCTGGTAAGAGGTCTTGGCTATGTGGAATCTTTGGAGGACATCAAAAATGCAGTAGTCACTTCTGAGGATTATACTTCCATCCGAGTTATGGATATTGCCAATGTTTCGCTCGGACCCGCAGTAAGACGTGGTATTCTGGACAAGGAAGGAGCCGAGGTCGTGGGTGGTGTTGTTGTGGCCAGATATGGAGCCAATCCGTTGGAGGTCATCAACAATGTCAAGGATAAAATAAAGGAACTGAGTTCGGGTTTACCATCCAAAGAATTGGCAGATGGCAGCACATCTCAATTGACCATTGTACCTTTTTATGATCGTACAGAACTGATACAGGAAACCTTGGGAACGCTCAATGAAGCATTGACCTTAGAGATTCTGATAACCATTTTGGTCATCGTAATCATGGCATTCAACCTTCGGGCCTCAATCCTTATTTCAGGATTGTTGCCTGTGGCTGTTCTGATGGTCTTTATCGCCATGAAACTTTTTGGTGTGGATGCCAATATAGTGGCACTTTCTGGAATCGCAATTGCAATCGGCACCATGGTGGATGTGGGTGTCATCCTCTCCGAGAATATCATCCGACATCTCGACGAGAATGGAGAAAAACTACCCATAAACACGGTTGTCTATAAGGCTACAGCCGAAGTTTCCGGTGCTATCGTGACGGCAGTTATGACCACCATTATCAGTTTCATACCGGTATTTACGATGATAGGAGCCGAAGGAAAACTGTTCCGACCGTTGGCTTTTACGAAAACCTTTGCTTTGACCGCATCCATAATAGTTGCTTTGTTTCTTATACCACCTTTAGCCGCTTTTCTGTTTAGAAGGAAAAGAAGCAAGAACATTGTGGTTTATGTTTTTAGCGGAATACTTATTGTTCTGGGGCTTCTGGTACTGGTTTATGGTAATTGGTGGGGGTTGGTCCTGATGGCTTTTGGAACGATAAGACCTTTGAAAAACCCCGAATTGGCCTCGCGTTTATTTAACGGATTTTCCCTTTCAGAAAAACAGGCAAACCGCTTAAATGTCATTATTTCGGCTACCGCGATCGTATTTCTTTTAGCAACTTATTGGCGCCCTTTGGGCTTTGACCAGAACATATTTTGGAATTTGGTATTCGTCATGCTTATTTGTTTCGGCCTATTGTCCATATTCATAAGCTTTCGGAAATATTATACTAACATCTTACGATGGGCATTGCGAAACAAATTGCTGTTCCTGTCCATTCCAATGATCATAGTTGTTTTCGGTGTTCTTATAATGCAGAATACAGGCAAAGAATTTATGCCCGCGCTCAATGAGGGTTCGTTCTTGTTGATGCCTACTTCCCTGCCCCATGCCGGAGTGGAAGAAAACAAGCGCGTTCTCCAACAGTTAGACATGGCTGTGGCCAGCATCCCTGAAATAGAAACCGTGGTCGGTAAATCGGGGCGGACGGAATCCGCACTCGACCCTGCCCCCTTATCCATGTACGAAAACCTCATTCAGTACAAACCGGAGTATATGCTGAACGAAACAGGAAAACGACAACGCTTTAAGGTAAATGATGATGGACTATTCGTATTAAAAGATGGAAATTTCGTTTTAAATCCGAATACAGTACTTGATGAAAACGCTGGCGAATACAAGGAAATGGATATCGAAGATTTCTCGGAAATCGGTTTTGATAATTTAGTTCCAGATTCAGATGGGGATTACTTCCGTAACTGGAGACCTGAAATACAATCCCCTGATGACATTTGGAACGAAATCGTTCGGGTAACTAAATTGCCAGGGGTAACATCCGCACCCAAATTACAGCCTATCGAAACCCGATTGGTCATGCTCCAAACAGGAATGCGTGCACCGATGGGCATCAAGGTTAAGGGTCAGGATTTAAAGCAAATCGAAGCCTTTGGCATCCAATTGGAAAATATTCTGAAAGAAGTGGAAGGGGTCAAGGATGAAGCAGTATTTGCTGATAGGATTGTTGGCAAACCATACCTTCTTATTGATATTGACAGGGAGGCCCTGGTCAGATATGGTATCCAAATTGAAGATGTGCAACGGGTGTTGGAAGTAGCTGTTGGCGGCATGATTTTGACCCAGACGGTGGAGGGCAGGGAACGCTATGGGGTCAGGGTTCGTTACCCAAGGGAGCTCCGGGAAAATCCAGCGGACATTAAGAACATTTATGTTCCGGTGGCAAAGGGCAATCCTGTTCCTATGAGCGAACTGGTAAACATCCGATACGAAAAAGGGCCACAAGTTATCAAAAGCGAGGATACTTTTTTAGTGGGCTATGTGTTGTTCGATAAGTTAGACGGTTATGCTGAAGTCAATGTGGTAGAGAATGCGCAGGCCCTTATTCAACAAAAAATTGACAACGGAGAACTGGTAGTTCCCAATGGCATTAACTATCAATTTACGGGTACCTATGAAAATCAGCTACGGGCAGAAAAAACTTTATCTGTAGTGGTACCATTGGCTTTACTTATTATCTTTTTGATTCTGTATTTCCAGTTCCGTTCGGTATCCACTTCGCTTATGGTTTTCACGGGCATCGCTGTAGCTTTTGCCGGAGGTTTTATTATGATCTGGTTCTATGGACAGGATTGGTTCTTGAATTTCAATTTCTTTGGCGAGAATTTACGCGATATGTTCCAAATGCATACTATTAATTTAAGCGTGGCAGTTTGGGTAGGATTTATTGCCCTTTTTGGGATAGCCACAGATGATGGTGTGATCATGGCCACGTACCTGAACCAGACCTTTGACCGGAACGAACCCAACACCCTGGAAGCCGTTAGGGCATCGGTTGTGGAAGCCGGAGAAAAACGGATACGTCCTTGTTTGATGACCACGGCAACGACTATACTGGCTTTATTACCCGTTCTGACTTCCACAGGTAGGGGGAGCGATATCATGATTCCTATGGCAATACCTTCTTTCGGGGGCATGTTGATCGCTCTGATTACCCTTTTGGTGGTTCCTGTGTTGTATAGCTGGAAAAGCGAATGGCAACTTAAAAGAATAAATACATGAAAACTATTATAACCATAGTATCAGGATTATTGATGGTTACGGCTGTAAAAGCCCAAACCCTGGACTCCTATATTCAGGAAGCTGAAAGCAACAATCCCGAAGTGCAGGCATTTGAGCTCCGGTACAATATTTCTAAGGAAAAAGTGGAAGAAGCTAATGCCTTGCCAAATACGGAAATGAATGCGGGCGTTTTTGTCAGCGAACCTGAAACGAGAACGGGTGCACAAAAAGCGCGGTTTTCGGTCAAACAGATGCTTCCTTGGTTTGGAACCATTACATTACGTGAAAACTATGCTAGTTCACTGGCCGAAGTAGACTATTTGGATATTGTGATCACCAAAAGAAAATTGAGATTATCCGTATCTCAATCCTATTATGAATTATACGCCATTAAGGAAAAGCAATTGATTTTAGAGGAAAACATCCAACTCCTGAAAACATATGAAAAGTTGGCTTTGACCTCGGTTGAAGTTGGTGGAGCATCTGCAGTTGATGTACTTCGACTCCAAATAAGGCAGAATGAACTAATGGAAGATAAATTAGTTTTGGAGAAGAATTATCAGGCAGTCCAAACGCAATTCAATAATCTTTTGAATAAGGATGAAAATACCGCAGTGGCCGTTGTAAAAGCCTTACCGATATATGAGCCCATTCAAATTGGACAGGTTCAATTGGACGTGCATCCCGAATTAGAAAAATATGACAGATTGTATGAATCGGTAGCACATTCTGAGGTTTTGAATCAAAAGGAGGCAAATCCCAATATTGGTTTTGGATTGGATTATATACCCGTAGAGAAGAGAGCGGGTCTGGACTTTAGCGATAATGGGAAAGATATTCTCATGCCGATGGTTTCCTTGTCCATTCCCATTTTTAACAATAATTATAAATCGAGAACTGTACAGAATGAATTGCGACAAGAGGAAATCAACGCACAAAAAGCAAATCGAAGAAATCTTTTGGAAACTATTTTGAGCGATGCCTTTACTAATAAGGAAGCGTCCTATATTAAATACAAAACGCAGCTTAGGAATTTGGAACAGGCTAAAGATGCGGAGGAAATTCTTATAAAAAACTATGAAACAGGAACAATAGATTTCAATGATGTTCTGGACATCCAGGAACTTCAATTGCGTTTCCAGATAAACCTGATAGAGGCCGTCAAAAATTATTATGTTCAAACGGCCATTATCAATTATTTAACTAATCAATGAAAAATAGAATTACATAATTATCAATTTATACATTATAAAAATAAAAAGATGAATCGAAGAGTAACCTTAACAATCACAACTATCATTGTCATTTCTTTAGCCTCATGTGGGGATGCAAATAAAAAACAGGATACTAATATGGGTACCCCAGCTGAAATCGGAGCTAAAAAAGAAAGTTCTCCTGAAATCGCCGACGCCTCCTTTTCGGATGGAATGACCGGAAAGGTGTTCCAAAATTATCAGCAGATTAGAATGGCTTTGGTGAAGTCTGATGCCGAAGAAGTAAACCTGGCTGCCGGAAACCTTGCCGAAAGTTTTAACGGGGAAAGGGAAGAAATGAAGTCGATGGCCATGGCCATGGTAGATGCCAAGGACATTGAAAATCAACGCGAGCTATTTTCCCAGTTGGCAGAGAAGGTGGAACCATTGTTCAAAGAATCTATTTCTGAAGGCGCCATCTATAAACAGTTTTGCCCTATGGCCTTTGATGGAAAAGGCGGGTATTGGATTTCCGATGTAGAAGAAATCAGAAATCCGTATTACGGAGAGAAGATGCTGAAATGTGGAAAAGTTACTGAAACTATAAAAAAATAACATATGAAGCACACCTATCACATACACGGAATGACCTGTAAAGGTTGCAGAAACCATGTTCAGGAATCACTCGCTAAAGTGAAAGGTGTAATCATGGCTGCAGTGGATTTAGAAAAAGAGGAGGCGACCATTGAGATGGAAACCCATATTCCCTTAGACAAGTTTCAGGAGGCTTTGAAAAATGATGGTGGTGGGTATAATATCTATGAACATGGCGAACATCACCATACAGAAGCAAACAAAACGGAAACCCCCAAAGCAAATGGTACAGGTACATTCTATTGTCCAATGCATTGTGAAGGTGATAAGACCTATGATCAACCCGGGAATTGTCCTGTATGCGGAATGGATTTGGTAGAGGAACAAAACGTCGCATCCACATCATCAACACAATACACCTGCCCTATGCATCCTGAAATCGTCCGGGACGAACCGGGTAGTTGTCCCATCTGTGGGATGGATCTTGTGCCCATGCAACCAGATCTTTCGGCAGAGGAAAAGAACTATAAAAAGTTGCTCAAAAAGTTTTGGATTGCGGTGGCTTTTACATTACCCATCTTCTTGATTGCGATGTCCGAAATGTTGTCCAATAATCTGCTCTATGAAATTATGGAGCAGAAAAACTGGAACTGGATACAATTCGCACTTTCCATTCCTGTAGTGTTCTATGCCACATGGATGTTCTTTGAACGCGCTTATTACTCCATCAGGACTTGGAACCTCAATATGTTTACCCTGATTGGTATAGGAGCAGGTGTGGCCTGGCTGTTCAGTGTATTTGGATTGCTTTTTCCAGACTTTTTCCCGGACCAATTCAAAACGGAATCGGGAAGCGTTCATGTCTATTTTGAAGCTGCTACGGTCATTCTTACCTTAGTCCTGTTAGGGCAAGTACTTGAGGCAAGGGCACATAGTAAAACAAATTCCGCAGTAAAGGAATTGTTGAAGCTAGCACCTAACAAGGCCGTGCGGGTTGTCAATGGCCAGGAAGAGGAAGTTGCCATAGACCAAATACAATTAGGCGATATACTAAGGGTAAAACCAGGCGACAAGATTCCTGTGGATGGCGTAATTGCCGAAGGCGAGACTTCCATTGATGAATCTATGATTACGGGCGAACCCATTCCTGTAAGCAAAAGCCCTGGCGACAAAGTAAGTAGCGGAACTATCAACGGTAATCAGTCCTTTTTGATGAAGGCAGAAAAAGTTGGGTCGGATACCCTGCTCTCACAAATTATCCAAATGGTCAACGATGCCAGTCGTAGCCGTGCACCTATTCAAAAATTAGCGGATACGGTTTCGGGCTATTTTGTTCCGGTGGTGGTTATTATAGCGGTCATCACTTTTATAGTCTGGGGGCTTTGGGGTCCGGAACCTGTCTATGTCTATGCCCTGGTCAATGCGATTGCGGTATTGATAATCGCTTGCCCCTGTGCGTTGGGCTTGGCGACCCCAATGGCGGTTATGGTTGGTGTGGGTAAGGGTGCACAGAATGGGGTGCTTATTAAGAATGCCGAAGCCCTGGAAAAGATGAATAAAGTAGATACGCTGATTATAGATAAGACCGGAACCATTACGGAAGGAAAACCAACGGTTGAAATAGTAGGTGCATTCGGGGATGATTTTAGCGAAAACGATGTTTTACAATACATCGTATCCCTGAACAACCTGAGCGAACATCCCCTGGCGGCAGCTACCGTAGCATATGGTAAAGGACTACAGGTGGAAATCCTCAAAGCCGATGGTTTCAATGCGGTAACAGGCAAAGGTGTTGAAGGAAATGTGAAAGGAAAGAAGACGGCTCTGGGCAATGCTCAAATGATGGAAAAGGCAAATGCATCTCTTTTAGGAGAAATGGAAAACGAAGCCCAGACCTATCAAAAGCAAGGTAAAACTGTTTCTTATCTGGCCATTGATCAAAAAGCCGTTGGCTATGTTGTTATAGGCGATAAAATAAAAGGGACAAGTGCCAAGGCAATTGCGGAATTGCAACACAAAGGAATCGAAGTCATTATGCTCACAGGCGATAACCACGAAACCGCGCAGGCGGTTGCGGGCGAGCTTAATCTGGCTGATTTTAAAGCGGGAATGCTCCCTGAGGATAAGTTGAATGAAGTAGTGCGCCTTCAGGGAATTGGAAAAGTAGTTGCAATGGCAGGAGATGGTATAAACGATGCCCCGGCTCTGGCGAAAAGTGATGTGGGTATTGCCATGGGCACAGGAACGGACGTAGCTATTGAGAGTGCAACCATTACTTTAGTAAAGGGCGATTTGCATGGAATCGTCAAGGCAAGAAACCTGAGTGACAAGGTAATGAAGAACATCAAACAGAACCTGTTCTTCGCCCTGGGGTACAATACTCTTGGCGTACCCATTGCTGCCGGAGTGCTCTATCCTTTTTTTGGGATATTGCTTTCCCCGATGATAGCTGCTGCAGCCATGAGTTTTAGCTCTGTTTCTGTCATTGCCAATTCGCTCAGATTAAGAAATACAATGATAGATTAAACCAATGGTCAAAGGAAAAGATAAAAAAATAAATTTCAGCATTATGAAAAAAAATATTCTTTACATCGGATTGGCAGTTATCGGAGGCTTGTTGGCTGGATACCTGATTTTTGGAAATAACTCAAATGAAGGTTTAGCCATAGAGCATGACCATAGCCAGGAAATGGAATCGGGCGAAATGTGGACATGCTCGATGCATCCACAAGTCATGCAACCTGAACCAGGCGACTGCCCCATTTGTGGCATGGACTTGATACCCACTGAATCCGGAGCGGATGGTTTAGCCCTGGGTCAGTTCAAAATGACCAAGAATGCCATGGCGTTGGCCGATATTATAACCACAACTGTCGGTTCAGGTACTTCCGGCGCCAATACCTTAAAACTTTCGGGAACTATAGTGGAAAACGAAAAAGCTATTGCAACCCAAGCGGCTTACTTTGCAGGCCGTATAGAAAAGCTGTTCATTAATTTTGAGGGGGAGGAAGTCAGAAGCGGGCAGCAGCTGGCGACCATCTATTCCCCCGAACTAGTTTCCGCACAACAGGAATTGATAACAGCGGCAAGCCTAAAGGAGTCCCAACCCGCTTTGTACCAAGCTGTACGTAACAAGCTTAAACTTTGGAAACTATCCGAAAAACAAATCCAACAGATGGAGGAGTCAGGTCAGGTACTGGAATATTTCCCCATTTATGCCAATGTTTCAGGTACGGTTTCCATGATTATGGCAAAAGAGGGGGATTATATAAAACAAGGGCAGCCTTTGTTTAAACTAGCGAATCTAAACTCGGTATGGGCTGTTTTTGACGGCTATGAAAATCAGGTTTCCTTGTTGAAAAAGGGACAAAAAATAAATATTGTCACCAATGCATATCCTAACAAACTATTAGAAGCCAAAATAGTATTTATAGATCCTGTTTTGAACTCTACCCGACGCACTGTTGAAGTTAGAGCAGAACTTGAGAATAAAAATGGTCAACTAAAACCTGGGATGTTCGTACAGGGGACAGTCCAAATGATTTCAAGCCAAAAAGACACTACTGTCATTATTCCTGAAAGTGCGGTCTTATGGACAGGTGAACGATCCGTTGTTTATTTAAAATCAAATCCCGATGAACCCATTTTTGAGATGCGGGAAGTAACACTGGGTGATATGCTCAATGAAGGGTACATTGTTTTGAATGGGTTGCAAAATGGAGATGTGATTGTTACCAATGGAACGTTTACAGTGGATGCAGCAGCGCAACTAAAAGGGAAAAAATCTATGATGAACGAAGAAGCTGGAGAAGTAAAGACTTCTCATGCGAATTATAACTAGATATTACGGAAACCATGGTCTCATTTTTTATGCCTAATAGCATTTTAGAAGTCAGCAGCAATTAATTCCTATTTGATAGGTGTTGTTTGCTTTCAACATTTCTTCGCCCATTTATATCTTAAGTTTATAATTACCATAGAAAGAGAATTACACACGCTGTAAGGATTACTGCAATATACATACTAAACTAAAGGAGTTGAAGAAGTATGTATTTGCGAACCACAATTTATGCCTGTATTTTTCTATTCGGACACCAAGCCATTTCTCAAACCTGTTGTTCCGGCGGGGTACCTTTGTCTAATAATTTAGGATTACCTATAGAAGAAAGAGGTATATGGCAGTTTGGACTGAACTATGACTACAATAATTTAAATACACTTTATGCTGGTAATAATAAATTGAATGATGATTCCCGGCAAAGGATAACCAATTCTATTTTGTTAAGTATTGGTTACTCCATTACGGACAGGTTTGCTTTGGAAGCACTTTTTAGCTGGGTTAACCAGACCAGGACAATTACACAATTTGGTAATGAAAATATTACTGAAACTTCAGGTATTGGAGATGCAGTACTTTTGGCAAAGTATGCTTTCCCAGAGGTAATGGGAACAAAAAGCGCAATAAATTTGGGGCTTGGTGTGAAAGTTCCTTTAGGGAATTCTGATCTTACTAACGAGGATGGAATTCTTTTAACGGCAGACCTTCAACCGGGAAGCGGCGCCTGGGATGGACTTGGTTGGTTGTCTCTATCTAAGACATTTGACTTTAGACCATCCGCCACATTTTCAGGAAATATCACTTACAGGCTTACTGGTGTAAATAATTCATATTTAAATAATACTTCCACCTATGAGTTCGGAAACGTCTTTCAGGCTAATGTGGGATATACAGATCAGTTTTTACTTTTCAACACCATTTTCAACCCGGGACTTATTTTTAAATACAGAAATGCATCAATTGATAAAATAAACGATGTTAACCTTCCGAATACCGGTGGGGAATGGGTCTTTGTCAGGCCTGAGCTAAGTGTGCATATTATAACCAATTTATTGCTTACCCTGCGCCTGGAATTACCCATATACAGCTATGTTGATGGAACACAATTAACACCTACCGCAAGGTTTACCGCCGGAGTGTATTTTAAGCTCGATAATAAAAACAAAACAATAAATTTATAGCTATGAAAAAGATCGTATTATTTATAATTTGTACCGTGATGTTCCAATATTCGTGCAGTTCATCCAGTACACAGGATCAGAATACAGATCCTAATAATGAAAATCCAACTGAATCTTCTGTCTGGAGTATACCTTTCGCTGATGTTTTTGACGGAGGTCCTGGAAGAGATGGGATACCTGCACTGGAGAATCCGGGATTTGTTTCAGTCGAGGATGAGTTTGTACTTTTAGATGGGGATTTGATTTTAGGATACAAGAATGGAAATGATATAAGGGCATATCAACATATTATATTGGATTGGCATGAGATAATTAATGATAATGTTGGTGATGTTTCCCTGGCTGTGACTTACTGCCCATTGACAGGAACAGGGATTGGCTGGAATAGGGTAATAAACGGGAAAGAAACCACTTTTGGGGTGTCGGGACTACTTTATAATACTAACCTGATTCCCTTTGACAGGGAAACAAGAAGTAATTGGGCGCAAATTTTGAATGAATCTGTAAATGGACAGCTAATTGGTGAAAGAGCAGAATTAATTTCACTGGTAGAAACAGACTGGAAGACTTGGAGAACCATCTATCCTTCTACAAAAGTATTAAGTCTAAATACAGGGTTTTCAAGAACTTATGGGGTATACCCTTATGTGGACTATAAGACCAACAATAACTTCTTTTTATTCCCTGTTCCAAAAGATAATAGATTGCCCTTAAAAGAACGCGTATTGGCGGTAATAGATGGAACAGATGCCCGGGTTTATCGTTTTATGGATCTTGTTGCTGAAAATTTGGTAGCAGATACATTTAAGGGAAAAGAATACTTGGTTGTTGGGAATGAAGATTTTATGGTTTCGTTTCAACTGGATTCCAATTCTAATAGCTTGCAGTTTGAATATGTATTTAATGGTTCAGAGATTATTTTACGGGATAATGAAAATAACGAATGGAACATATTTGGTGAGGCAGTATCTGGTCCGCGCAGTGGAGATAAGTTAAAATCTTCAGCGGCATTTATGGGCTACTGGTTTTCTATACCGGCCTTTTACAATACTGAGATATATAATAATTAGGAGGTATCAGAAATAAAAAAACCGCTCTTTCTTAAGAGCGGTTTTTTAATTGAAATTTCAAATACTTACATCATGCCGGGCATTCCTCCTCCACCCATTGGTGGTCCGGCAGGTGGTGTATCTTCTTTAATATCGGTCAATGCACATTCTGTTGTCAGAATCATTCCAGCAACAGAAGCCGCGTTCTCTAATGCTATCCTGGTAACCTTTTTAGGATCTATGATTCCAGCTTCAAGCATATTAACATATTTCTCGGATTTAGCGTCAAAACCGTAATCACCTTTACCATCGTATACTTTAGCAGCCACAACTGAACCTTCACCACCGGCATTTTCAACAATAGTTCTTAAAGGAGATTCAATGGCCTTTGCAACAATTTGTAACCCTGTTTCTTCGTCTGTATTTTCCACAGACACTTTAGAAAGTACAGATTTTGCCCTGATAAATGCTACACCACCGCCGGCAACAATACCTTCTTCTACCGCCGCTCTTGTGGCATGAAGTGCATCGTCTACTCTGTCTTTCTTTTCCTTCATCTCTACTTCAGAGGCTGCACCTACATAAAGTACTGCAACTCCACCAGCCAACTTGGCTAAACGTTCCTGAAGCTTTTCTTTGTCATAATCAGAAGTAGTAGTCTCTATCTGAGATTTAATTTGATTAACTCTTGTTTTTATGGTCTTTGCTGCTCCGGCTCCGTTGACAATGGTTGTATTATCCTTGTCAATGGTAACTTTTTCGCAGCTGCCCAACATATCCAGGGAGGTATTTTCCAGAGAGAATCCTCTTTCTTCAGAAATTACAGTACCGCCAGTCAAAATAGCTACATCCTCTAACATGGCTTTTCTTCGATCGCCAAATCCGGGAGCTTTTACTGCTGCTATCTTTAAAGAACCTCTTAATTTGTTAACCACTAAAGTAGCCAATGCTTCTCCATCTACATCTTCAGAAATTATTAATAGTGGTTTCCCAGATTGTGCTACCGGCTCAAGAACAGGTAACAGGTCTTTCATTGTTGAGATCTTCTTATCAAACAACAATATATAAGGGTTTTCAAGATTTACAATCATCTTGTCTGAATCTGTGACAAAATAAGGAGAAAGATATCCCCTGTCGAATTGCATCCCTTCTACAACATCTACATAAGTATCTGTTCCTTTTGCTTCTTCAACTGTAATAACACCTTCTTTACCAACTTTTCCGAAAGCTTGTGCGATAAGTTCCCCAATGTTTTCATCATTATTAGATGAAATGGTTGCAACTTGTTTAATTTTTTCAGAGGAATCACCTACTTTCTTAGCTTGCTTGGATAAGTTTTCAACAATGGCCTCAACCGCTTTGTCAATTCCTCTTTTAAGATCCATCGGATTAGCACCTGCAGCAACATTTTTAAGGCCTTCCTTAACAATAGCCTGAGCTAGTACGGTAGCCGTAGTTGTTCCGTCACCTGCAAGATCATTGGTTTTAGAAGCAACTTCTTTTACCATTTGTGCCCCCATATCTTCTAAAGCATCTGCCAATTCTATTTCCTTAGCAACGGTAACTCCATCTTTCGTAACAATAGGAGCGCCAAACGATTTACTCACAATTACGTTTCTTCCTTTAGGTCCAAGGGTTACTTTTACCGCGTTAGTCAGAGCATCAACACCTCTTCTTAGACCGTCCCGTGCTTCAACATCAAATTTTATATCTTTTGCCATTTTCTATTAGTAATTTTGGTTATTAAATAATTGCTAAAATATCGCTTTCACGCATCATGAGATAATCTGAACCGTCAAGTTTAAGCTCAGTACCTGCATATTTTCCATAAAGTACCGTATCTCCAACTTTAACTGTCATTTTCTCATCTTTTGTGCCTGGACCAACTGCCACGACTTTGCCTTTTTGTGGTTTTTCCTTGGCAGTATCCGGGATATATATACCTGATGCCGTCTTGGTCTCAGCTGCCATAGGCTCAATAAGGACCCTATCTGCAAGTGGTTTAATGTTTACTTTAGCCATATTACTTAGTTTTTAGTTTATAAATTTCTCCTTTTATTCGGCAGAAATTATGCCATTGCTTAAAAACTGACATAATGTTAAAATAAAAATGCCAGCTTGTCATTTTTGCTGGCATTAGGATATCTCATTTCTGAATACTATTGAATTGTATCTGAAGGATTACTTCCTTCAGTTGCAGGTACTTGCTCAGGAACTTCCTCGGGAACAGTTTCGGGAACCGTATTTTCAATATCATCACCTTGCAGTAATTTAGATTCCGCTTCCCCAAAATTTCCTTTTAATGCTACATTGGATAATAGAATAAGAACTATTAATAATGTAGCTAAGGTCCAGGTACTTTTATCCAAGAAATCTCCTGTCTTTTTAACACCCCCAACAATTTGAGTTCCTCCTCCACCAAATGAAGAAGATAATCCGCCTCCTTTAGGGTTTTGGACCATAATAACCAATATCAATAGTAAACAAACCACTAAGATAAGGACCAAAAATATTGAAAATGTGCTCATTTATTTTGTATTTTCTTGCTGTAGCTTTCGTACTGCTTTTATTCGGTTTGCAAAGAAACTACTTTTTTCTGGATATTTCAAACTTAATATTTTGTATGCCTGAATGGCTTTTTTATACTTTTTTTGCTCCAGATATACTTTCGCCAGTGTTTCAGTCATCAACTCATTTTTATCAAGCGTAGTAGATGCTTTAATGTTAACATTTGAGATCAGATTTTCAGTTGGAACTATCTTAGGCTTGTTTTCGATAAACTTGTCTATTAACTCAAATTTTTCCTTTTTTAGGACGTCCTCCTGCAATGGAAAATGAATATCCTTCATTTCTGTTTCTTCAAAATTTTCTTTCTCCCTTTTTATTGATTTAAATGAAGTAAGCTGTAACCATTCCCCAAAAGAATGTTTTTCTCGTTTTGTGAAGGGTAGGGGTTTGCCAAGTTCTAATTCTTCCTCTGCCTTTTTTTTCGCTGCGATGTATTGATCCACTTCAGGATCCTTCGACTCAAAAAGTGAAGGGTCTAGGATCTTATCTGCATCCTTAGCTGTTTGAGGTAAAGGATTATCCTCTGAATCATCAATAAGATGAGTATCCGTATCCGGGTTGGGTTCTACTTCTTCAGATAAGATCTCCTTGTCAGCCAGGGGTAAGGTTTTACCAGAAATAGTATCCGCAATTGAATTTTGAAGAAATACTTCAGAGGTAATAAAATCAAAAAGTATATCCCTGTCGGCAGTATATGCTGCTGTCACCTTTAGTGCATTATTATACTTAAAGCTATTTAGATTCTTGAGTCCTTTTAAATGAAGTGCACGGGCAGCCTGGAAGTACGGATATTCCTTTAGGATATCTTCCAATTGATTCGTCTGAACAGGTTCTAAAACCTTATCCGGATTCTGCAATAAGAATGTAAAATCTGCTACGTTCATATCAATTATCTAGTAAACCTCTATTTTAAATATCGCCAATATCAAGCGACTCCTTATATCTTTAATTCTGTTTTATATTACCAGTCTGCCAACGACTGATTAAAAATATCCTGGGTTATCCTTTCAAAAATAGCCACTAGTGCTTCATCTCTAACCGATGAGAATTGTGAATTAGCATCATAATCATAAAAGAAAGAAAAACGTTGCTCAAAATCCACATCTTCTTTTGTCCGATTAAAAAAGCGAACGTTCACTCCCATGGTTAACCTATTCTGAGCCGCTCGTTGTTCTGCGGTCGCTGTCATTGGCGATATCCTGAATTCTACAATTTCGCCTTCGTATAATAAGTCTGCATCAGAATTTCGTAAATCCAGGTTTGTTTGGTTAAGTATAAGATCCTGCAAGGCCAAAGTGAAATCTCTATCCAAACCGGGTTCAAAAGTAGATCCGGGACTTTGGGAAGCGTAATTCTGGAAATAATTTACTTGAAATGAGGTTGCCGTACCTACGTCACCCCCGGTAAAGTTATAAGCTCCGCAACCAATTAAAAGCAACATCAGAGAGATGCTCAAAATACGATTAAATGTTTTTTTCAAAAGATTTAGTTCAAAGAGTTATCAGAATAGTTCAATTCAAAGATTTTGGTTACAAATCATATTGTTTTATCTTTCTATATAGCGTTCTTTCAGAAATTCCCAATTCAGCTGCGGCGGCTTTTCGTTTCCCCCTATTTCGCTCTAGTGACTTTCGGATTAATTCAATTTCTTTTTCCTGTAAAGAAAGCGTTTCTTCCTCTTCTATTTCCTCTGCAAAATGATATTTGTCTTCCGGAAGTATTTCAGGCCTTGATTCTATTCTGGCTTCCGGAAGTGGTAAAACTTTTAAGGCTTTAGTCTTCTCTTCTTCAATATCTTCACCGTTCGTACCATATATCTTACGAATTAAATTTTCATTTTCCTCTTGGACTTTCGAGGAATCGTTGTTTTGAAGCATTTCCAAAGTAAGTTTTTTGAGATCATTCAGATCTGCTTTCATATCAAACAAGACCTTGTAAAGTATCTCTCTTTCATTACTAAAGTCATTTTCCTTTTTTCCCCTTCCAATTACCGCGGGAAGATTAGAATCATTGGCATTTGGCAAATAACCGTTTAAAGTTGATAAACTTATGTTTCTTTCCGTTTCTAAAACAGATATTTGTTCAGCTACATTTCTTAACTGCCGGATATTTCCCGGCCATCTATATTTTGTGAGTAATTGTATAGCATCATCCTGAAGCCTTATAGTGGGCATTTTGTATTTCTGGCCAAAATCCGACGCAAATTTTCTAAATAACAAATGTACATCCTCACTTCGTTCTCTCAGAGAAGGAATATGAATATCTACCGTACTTAATCTATAATATAAATCTTCCCTGAATTTGCCTTCTTTGATGGCTTCTATCATATTCATGTTAGTGGCAGCCACAATGCGAACATTGGTTTTCTGGACCTGGGAAGATCCCACTTTTAGGAATTCCCCATTTTCTAAAATTCTAAGTAATCTTACCTGAGTGGTAAGTGGTAGTTCCCCTACTTCATCTAAAAAGATAGTACCGCCATCTGCAACTTCAAAATAACCCCTTCTGGTTTGCGTTGCGCCGGTAAAAGACCCTTTTTCATGACCAAATAGCTCACTGTCTATAGTGCCTTCGGGGATGGCTCCACAATTTACAGCTATATATTTTGCGTGTTTTCTATGGGATAAAGAGTGAATAATTTTAGGTACGACCTCTTTTCCAACCCCACTTTCACCTGTAACCAAAACCGAAATATCTGTAGGGGCAACCTGAATAGCCTTTTCCAGCGCACGATTGAGCTTTGGATCATTTCCGATAATCTCAAAACGCTGTTTTATTGCCTGTACACTTTCCATACTTAATTGTTTTCAGAATTACCAACTGCTTTGCCTATTAAAGTGGCAGAGGTACAATCTTCTACCCGTACCATTACAAATTCTCCAATAGTATAGTGTTCTTTAGGAAAAACCACAACGGTATTTTGAGAATTACGTCCCATCCATTGCAATTCAGATTTTTTAGATGTCCCTTCAATAAGAACTTCTTCAACTTTACCCAAATGTTGTTTGGTTCTAAGAAAGCTATGCTTCAATTGTAGGTCAATAATCTCACTTAACCTTCTTTTTTTTACATGCTCAGGGATATCGTCCACAAGTTTTCTTGCCGCCATAGTCCCTGGTCGTTCAGAATAAGCAAACATAAAACCAAAGTCATATTTTACATATTCCATTAAAGATAAAGTATCCCGGTGATCTTGCTCGGTTTCGGTTGGGAAGCCCGTAATCATGTCCTGGCTTATGGCACAGTCCGGCAAAATTTTTCTAATATTATTTATTAAGTCAAAATACTCCTCCCTTGTGTGCAATCTGTTCATTGCCTTTAAAATTCTGTCGCTTCCACTCTGTACGGGCAGGTGAATGTAATTACAGATATTTTTATGCCTGGCCATGGTTTCAATAACATCAAGGGTCATATCCTGCGGATTTGATGTGGAAAAACGAATTCTCATTTTGGGCTGTGCTTCCGCAACCAGTTCCAGTAAATTGGCAAAATTTACCGCTGTTGCTTTCTGAATTGCTGATGCCGCGCCGAAATCTTTTTTTAAACCACCACCATACCATAAATAACTGTCAACATTCTGGCCCAATATGGTAACTTCCTTAAATCCTTTTTCCCAGAGTTCATTTACTTCATTAACAATTGAATGAGCTTCTCTGCTGCGCTCCCGACCTCTTGTAAAAGGAACAACACAAAAAGTACACATATTATCACAGCCACGAGTAATGGATACAAAGGCTGTTACCCCGTTTGTATTTAATCTTACCGGAGCTATATCACCGTATGTTTCATCCTTGGAAAGTATAACATTAACCGCATTCCTTCCCTCGTCTACTTCTCGGATAAGATTTGGCAGATCCTTGTAAGCATCTGGTCCAACTACCATATCCACAATCTTTTCTTCTTCTAATAGCTGACTTTTAAGCCGTTCTGCCATACAGCCCAAAACTCCTACTTTCATATGCGGACGAGATTTTTTAACGGCAT
Source organism: uncultured Eudoraea sp. (assembly GCA_964536335.1). Classification (GTDB taxonomy): domain Bacteria; phylum Bacteroidota; class Bacteroidia; order Flavobacteriales; family Flavobacteriaceae; genus Eudoraea. The sequence goes on from CAZHWD010000051.1 coordinate 34,571, forward strand.
TAAATTTTTCAAGTCTTTTCCGTACCGTTAGTTCTGCTTTTTCCCGAATAGAACAAGTGTTTATCAAAACAAGGTCGGCCTCTTCCAAAGAATTCGTGGTGTTAAATCCTTCTTGCGTTAAGATGGACGCAACAATTTCGCTGTCTGAAAAATTCATCTGACAGCCGTAACTCTCAATATATAAGTTACGGGTGTTTTTAGTGTCTTTCTCCAGCGCTAGCGGGGTACCCTGATTTTTTCCCTCAATAATTTTCTCCATTCTTTTGTCTCTTCTGCGATAGCTCAAACAGTCTGCAAAGATAATATATTCTGCATACTAGTGACAAATTGACAGTTAATTATTTAACAAAATTTACGCAACTGGACGTTATAATAAGTATCTACTTTTATACAACCCAATATTCTTAATATAACAATCGAGCTATGAAAAAAAGTATTTTAACCCTACTACTTGTTTTAGGTTTAGTATCCTGTGACAAAAAAGAAGAAGGCGATTATGCCGAATATCTTGTGGCAACGCCAATAACAATGAGCGTGACAGAATTTAAAAATAGCGTGGATATAGTTGCGCCAAGACCTATTAATGAATCTGGTAAGATCTATGCCTATGAGAATTACATATTTGTTAATGACAAATACAAAGGAGTACATGTTATTGA
>CAZHWD010000052.1:0-17033 GCA_964536335.1 uncultured Eudoraea sp.
TGTTAATGTACTATTTTTTTCCAATATCTAAAACTACTTTAGAATTTTTCCTACAACTTTATTGTAGTATTAATTCCCTTATTCATTTAAGTTAATAGCGTGTCTTCTAAGAAAACAATAAACTCATCCTTTTCATTTTCAGGTTTAAATAAGGTATTGTACACAATCTGAGCCCGGTCAAAACATTTCATTTTATATCTGATCCCTGCTTTTTCAGCTATTTCCTGATAGTGCTTTTTAGCTTCTTTAATGTTTCGCAGGTAAATATTAGCTTCGGCCATTGTAACAAATTTGGTAACACTTGGATAAAAGTATTTCTGGGCTGCTTCATTAGCTATCTGGGCATATTCTCTCATTTTTCTCTGGTTGAGATCCATCTTTGCATACATAAAGGCGATTTTCACTGCATTTGTAAAAACCTGTTCTTCATCTTCCGTTTTAACAGCAAGTTCATAGGCTTCTAAATGGAAGGCCAAAGCGTCTTCCCCGTCTTGCTGTGCCTTACTAATAAGGTATTTATTCCTATACAGGTCACCGAGGGTTTCCATCAAATCTGCATCACTTTTGGTTCTTTTATTTCCTTTAAGTGTTTTTATAGCATCATCAACCCTCCCAACGGCTTCCATCGACTTTATTAATTTAATAAAGTTTTCCTCATCCAACTCGCTTACCTTGGGCTCCAAATCCCGGATAATGGCTTCATGATTTTCTGCATTATTCGGGAAATGACTTAAAATAAGATTCTCAGACATTTGAGTTTTAAAGTAAGGTGTTTGCACGCACCTTTCAGTTTCAGTAACCCAATACTCACCGGCCCTTTCCGGGACTGTCTCAAAAATATGTTCAACCACATCCATAATACTAATCTCGGGATCTGTAAAAGGTCTTTTATGAGTCCCCTTTAATGCTTCTAATAATGCCTCTGTGAAAAAACTATTTTTCTCCTGGGGAATATCTGTTTTGGGCCCGTATGATTTTTGATTATCCTGACAGGAAGCAATGATCCAAATGCCCTGCTCTTCATTTAATTTCTGGGCCATTCCATAGAGTCCGCTAATGCCACTTTGAACCAAGCCTTCCGAATAACAACAATCTAAAAATAATACCAATTTGTTAGAAGGTAATGCATTTATTTTTGCTTTGAAATCGTCGGCCATTAGGTCCTCATCGTAAAGATAGAGGTAAAATTTATGTTCATTCTCTTTCTTACCTCCATGACCTGAATAATACAAAAGAATGGTAGAATCTTTATTGGTCTTTTCCTTTAGTTTATCCAGGGCACTAAGAATGCCTTTTTTTGTAGCTTCTTTTTCTGTAATTACCATGACATTCTCTTCAGGGTATCCAACAAGGTCTTTATCAATTAAGTTATCGCGCAACATTAAGGCGTCATTTACTGTGTATTCAATTCCGTCCCCTCCAACCCCAATGATCAGTGCATAGTTATTTTGCTGATTTTCCATGTGTCCTGTTTTGGAACGCTTCTAAAGGCGTTTTGTTGATTAGTTTATTAATTCAGTTATTTATATAATTCCGCGTGCTCTAATACCAATAGTGCATGATGCGCTTAAAAGCCTCGGTACCCACATAGGGTTTAAACAATATATCATGTTGATAATTTGCCGGATTATATCTCTTCCCTGCGGCAACGGCTTTAAGGAGAAAGTCCATAGCTTTTTCTTCTTCCCCTGCAATGGCAAAATAACGGGCCATTGCATAATCCACATCGCCAAACTGATAGTCCGATCTCAAATTATCAAGCTGATTTAAAAGCATTTCTGCTTTATTTATGTATCCATTTTGGTTATATGCCATGGCAAGGTAGGTTATGTAAGTAATTTGATCTGAACTTTTGGGTAAAATGATTTCCAATAGGTCCTGAGCTTTTTGGAATTCTTTTTTATAAAAGTAGGCCCTGGCCAATAATTCCATTTCGTATTGTGAGCTATTTTCCTCACTTTTCATAGAGGTAATTAGTAAGTCATAATATTCCTTGGCGGCAGAAACATTTCCAACACGCAAAAATTCATTTCCTGTAATGAGGCAGCTTTTGCGCCAGTTGATTTGGTCTCCAAAGATTTTTATATGATCCATTAAGGCGTCTACACTGTCCTTATTTCCTTCTATGGCATGGGCTCTGATAAGGATCTCTTTATTCCAATCATAGTCCTTCATTTTAGTCTCAGTAAAAGGTTGGAACAATTCTATGGTTTCCTTAGACCTTCCCAATTCCATATTTGCCAATCCTTTTATATAAAATCGGGTTTCTAAGAGAATATTATAAACCAGATTCTTATCTTCTAAACCATAGGCATTATAAATTGTATCAATTTCCTGGGGTTTATTTACAAATTGCAACGCCAATACCATGGCTGTGCTATTTAATTCTAAATTAAAGGGTTCCAATTTGTAATCTTCCATCCAATATTTATATGCGTTTCTATTATCCCCGCTTAAAAGATTTTCATAGTGTAATAGTATGTTCTTTTGACGCGAATTGGTGGGGCTTCTATCTTTAGATAGCAGTTGAAGTAGGGAATCAGCCGTAGCAAATTCAAATTGATTGTAATAATAAGACATTCGGTCTATTTTTGGTCTAATAAACGTACTGTCTGCGTCTATTGCCTCATCCAAAAGCCTAATATGGTCAGGTTCAAGATAAGATATTTCATTTGCCTCCAGAAACAATTGATAAGCCTCATACCTGGGTGGGGTTTCTTCCAGCCCTACCCGTTTATCCTTTCCACGAGAAATAAAATAACCTAAAATTCGCTGTTTTAATTCTTCAATACAATCCAGGGGGGAATCTACGCTACATTCCACAGGATCAAATGAAACCAGGATGCTATTATTTGTTCCATCCAAAATAGAAGACTTCATCAAAAGACGGCCACCATTTAAATAATAGCTGCCATTAACCATTTGGGAAGGTTTTAAATACTCTTTCAAAACACTGTTCTCGCCAATGGGAATGATAGAAGCTTTCAAAACCTTGGAATACTCCTGAACATACTTAGGCGAGATTACCTGTCCTATTTTGTTTTGTGAAATTCCGTGCATGATCCAATCTTCGGCCATTTTTCCAACCATATCCAAATCTTCCTTGGTTGTATTGTTTTCAAACATTAAGACTGCAATTCTATTACTGTTTTCAGTATCCTTATATGGCGAAGTCAAGGTGCTTATCCCGTTTTCATTGATAAAATTTGCTCTTACAATAAGGGACGTAGAAAAAATAGCAAGCAGTGTTATTACAAACAGAGCTGTAAAATACATTTTTTGAAAAGGGCTGTAAAAATGAATACCCGGTAGATGTATTTTTCGTTTTTTAACTACACCTTCCACTGATTTGGATGTAGCTTGTTTGTCGCTGAATTTTAACCCTTCCCTTCTGCTTAACTTTGACTCTAAAGGTTTTAACTTAAATTTCCATAGTAAATAGGTATACAAGGGGAAACCAATAAGTAATAACAAAAGCAAATAGGTCATTGTTATTTTAGGTAGGCCAAAGGGCTCCCAAACTGTGGAGAAAACCTGAATTAGGACCCAGCTGGAAACTACATAGATAGAAAGGTTCTTAAAAACATCCTTTTCATGGCACTCTTTAAAAAAATCTTTGAATTTCATTCCACTAATTTCGCGATTGTATGTTTTTTAAAAATATGCAGCTGCAAATATCTAGGATTACTCGGTTATTTTCACTAATATAGTAATAAATTAACTCTAAAAAATAAGGTCATGGGAACAACAAAGAAAAAAGCGACTTCCAAATCAGCAAAAGATATTTCTAAAAAACTGGCCTCCGCAAAAGACGGTGATGGTGCAGGACGTGGAGGACAAAAATTTGCTTCGTCGAAAGATGGCGCAGGTAGAGGAGGACAATAATAAAGTATTTTAAAAGTACGCCCTTTGTACAATTAATAGTACGAGAGTTTTACAACGTGCTATCATAATTCAATTAGTATAAAAACCGGACAAAATTTGTTCGGTTTTTTTCTTTGGAGGTGAAGGAATTATCAGGATATGCCTTGGAAAAGAGTAAAGTCCTTTGATAGCTTAATCAATAAGAACAGACAATTCAATTTTCGCACGAGGTATACTCAAATCTTATAACAGAGTATAACGCAAACCAGAAGCAGTTAACATAATCTTTATAATTCTGAGAAAGGTCATAAAGGAGTTATAGAAATATTGTGAATTACGCATTTTGTTTTAGAAATAAATTACATTTATAAGCGCCATTCAGAACTTTATTTTATTCAATTTCCTACACCGGTAAAAGCATGAGAGTTTGGTTTTTATCAGGGTTTTCAGAAGAAGCTGATTTTAAATAGAAAATGCAAGATAAAATTATTAAGTACCGCTCATTAATAGTAATAACCGCTATCGTTATTACACTACTTTCCTTACTACTAATTCCAAGGCTCCAGGTAAATTCCAATGTGGATGATTATGTCCCCGATACCATAAAAAATAAGGTTTATTTAAATGAACTGGATAGTATTTTTGGGGGAAGTGAAATGATATTATTAATGTTGCATACCGAAGATGTGGTCAATGCAGAAACATTAAAAAGGCTTGAGTCTCTTGCAACCGATTTAGGTGAATTAGAAGGTTTAGATCGCATTATTTCTCCATTTAGCGCACAGGAAATTTCTATTGACGACGGATTAATGTCCATGGCGCCTTTCTTTGAGGATATTCCCAAAAATCTAGCCGATTTTGAGTCATTAAAGCAAAGAATTGCTGCCAACAACATGACTAACAGATTTTTTTCTGAAGATTTTAGTCTCGTTTCTTTGGTCCTCATAAAAAACACCGGGACTCCCGATATAATTATAGATGAAATAAAGGGAATTGTAGCAAACCATCCGGGATCTGAAGAAGTCCTTTTAGGAGGATTACCCTTTATCCGGTATTCTATTGAGGGAAATATATTAAACGATTTAATTGTATTACTTCCAATTGCCATGTTCCTTATGGTATTTATGCTCTATTTTTCATTTAAGGAATGGAAAGGTGTGTTTATGCCCTTTCTGATCGTTCTTATGAGTATTGTTCTCTCATTTGGATTGATGTCTTTTTTAGGATGGAAGATTTCGCTTTTCAGTATTCTAATGCCCATCATGATCATTGCTATTGCGAATGACTATGGTATTCATCTAATTGCACACTACCAGGAATTGGCGAGAGGTGAGGAAATGCTTTCGATGAAACAAATTTGTAAGCAAATTTACATTGACCTTAAAAAACCGATTTTTATCACAGGTATAACCACTATTGGTGGAATACTGGGGCTGCTAAGTCATACCATGATGCCTGCCGCCGAATTAGGTGTACTTACTGCTATTGGTATCGGATTTGCATTGTTGCTGAGTCTTTGGTTCCTACCGGCAATGCTCTCATTTTTTAAGCCAAAACGACGTGAACCTGGATTGGAACCAAAAAAAGCCCCCGTTCTTGAGCGGGCGCTCGAGAGCATGGGAAATTGGGTAACCACGAATCCGAAGAAGATTGTTACAATTTCAGTGATTGTATCATTGATAGGGGTGGTTGGGATATTTTTTCTAAAGGTTGATACGAATGTTGAAAGTTATTTTTCTGCAAAGTCCGAAGTAGGGCGTTCTACAAAATTAATCAATGAAAAATTTGGGGGTTCACAGTTTATCTCCGTACTTTTTTCTGGCGATGTGCTCTCTACTGAAGTGATGAAAAGGATGGAAGTCTACGAAAAGGAAATAATAAAAGATCCGGCAGTAGGGCTTGTAAGTTCTCCTGTTTCACTGGTAAAAGAATTAAGCAAAGGATTTTATGAACCTGAAGAAGAGGGGTATAACGAAATCCCCGAATCTTCCGATGAAATATACCAATTGATTGAAGTCTTTTCAATGGGAGGGAATGAAGATGATATTTCTCAATTTCTGGATTATAACTATGAAAATGCACGAATATTAATAAGCCTTAAAGACGGCAGTAATAGTGCCAACAAAAGGGTATTGAAAATAATTAATACACTTATAAAAGATGATCCGAACGCCCAGTATGCTGCCGGGGCGGGGCTTACTGAAATTGAACTGGCAGATATGGTCGTGCGGGGTCAGATTAAATCGTTGATATTTGCCCTGGCCGTGGTTTTTATTATTTTAAGTTTTGTTTTTCATTCCCCCAAGGCAGGATTGCTCTCCACGCTACCTATTACCATAGCCATAGTCGTATTATTTGGGTTAATGGGCATATTCGGCATAGCTCTGGACATAGCTACTGCCTTATTATCATCAATTATGATTGGGGTAGGAGTGGACTATACCATTCACTTTTTATGGCGTTTTAAAACAGAACGATCTAAGGGTCATGATCATAAAAAGGCCGTGCGAATAACCCTCAGTACATCGGGCAGGGGAATTATCATTAATGCACTTTCAGTTATAGTGGGTTTTATGCCGCTTATTTTATCCAATTTCACCCCTTTGAAGTTTTTTGGTGCACTTATTGTCATTTCAATTACAGCATGCCTGATTAGTTCCTTATTTTTGGTTCCGGCCATAGTAATTATTACCAAGCCAAAATTTCTTGAATAATAATGAATGCCGTAAATCTTAAGGTCAGAGCATTAAATAATTAAGTCATAAATAATATTTGGAACGGTACTTGAATTGTATAATAGTTCAGTATGAACTTATTTCGAATATTATATAAGGTAGAGTAATGATTTTCTTTAAAAAAATGTGCTAATTTTGCCCTTTATGATAAAACTTAAATTATTTGTATTTTTCCTGCCATTATGTTTACCTGTTATAGGACAGAATAGTGCGGAGGAGATTTTTGAAAAAGCGGCGGATCAGCTTTTGACTCAAAATTTGGAACTGTCTCTGGAGATAAAGGAGATAGCAAGTAATGGAAAGTCTAAAGATAAGAAATACGATGTTCTTATTGGCAAATTAGCAGGGGTAGAAAGGACCAAAACGATAGTTCAATATCCTGATAAGTTAAAAGGGATTACGATTGTTATTACTGATTATCCCGAAGAAACGGGATTAATTGAAATATTTACTCCTGCCAATGGAAAAATCAGAAAGATGAAGGCAACCTCCAAAAATATGGATTTGGTTAATTCCGGGGTGTCTATTTCTAATTACACCTCAAAGAATCGAGATCAATTGAAGTTCGCTTTTAAGGGGAATGAGGAATTTGAGGGTAAATCCTGTTACAAATTACAGGTAAAGGATGTTTTAGATTTGGAAAATGGTGAAACCGAATATTTAATTGAAGAAAACACCTATCGCATATTAAAAATTATAGCATTTAACAAAGACGGAACAGAAAAGAGTATTACAACCTATTCCGATTTTCAGGCAATTGGGCAGCTCAAGGGAAAAATCCAACCTATGTTTATGGTTAATAAGGACCTCAAAAAAGCTAAGCACAACGAAATAAAAGTTTTGAAGATTAATGCCAGGCCCGATTTAAAGGAAGAAAATTTTATTATTGAATCAGCTATCAACTAAATACCATTAAGTCTAAGCCAAGATATACAATCTATTATGTCACTAAAGAAATCTATTTTAAAGCCAGACGAGATGGCTGCTCTTTTAAAACTGAAATTTGGAGGTAAGAAAATCGTTGGTCCTCATAAAAATGGTAATATAAAAAATGATAGTAACCTGGCCTATTGCTATGATACTCTTGATAAGGTATCAAGATCATTTGCTGCGGTTATTAAACAATTACCGGATGAGATAAGTGATGTTGTTTGCCTTTTTTATCTCATCTTGAGAGCCCTTGACTCCGTAGAAGATGATATGGATTTGGATCAGGATACTAAAATTGATTTACTCCGGGAATTTTATACAAAAAACTTCGAACAGGGATGGAAACTTTCAAACGTAGGGGATAAGGAAGAATATAGAGATTTGCTTGCCAATTATGATAAAGTAATAGAGGTATTTTTAGTACTTGATGTAAAATACCAGAATATTATAACGGATATCTGCCAAAAAATGGGTACAGGAATGGCAGATTTTGTCGAGACTGAAATAATTACTTTAGAAGATTATAATCTTTACTGTCACTATGTTGCGGGATTGGTTGGAATAGGATTGTCAAAACTTTTCGCAGCTTCCGAAATAGAGAACAATGAATTGGAATCTCAGAAAGTGCTATCCAACTCTATGGGCCTTTTTCTACAGAAAACGAATATTGTAAGGGATTATAAAGAAGACCTGGATGAAAACAGAATTTTTTGGCCAGAAGAGGTATGGACCGCATATAGCTCCAAATTTGAAAGTTTTTCAGTAAACCCGGGAAAATTGGAATCTGTCTTGTGCCTCAATCATATGGTAAATGATGCACTTTATCATGCTACAGACTGCCTTGATTACTTAAAAATATTAACGAATGAACGTGCATTCAGATTCTGTGCAATACCCCAGGTGATGGCTATTGCTACCCTTGCCGAAGTTTATAATAATCAAAAGGTATTTACAGAAAATGTAAAAATCAGAAAAGGACTCGCCGCTAAACTGATTTTAAGTGCCGGTTCTATTAAAGAAGTGGTTAAGATTTACAAAGAGATGGCAGCAATGATTGCTAAAAAAATCCCACATGGATTCCCTAACTCTGGGGAGACTCTAGAGCTAGTACAGAAAATTAATGCTTATTGTGAGTTGGCCCAGGCTGAAGCCTATAAATCCCATGAAATTGCTTAGGGTTTTATAAATGACATTATAGAGATTTAAACTGAATTCTAAATATTAAAACTTACCTGCAGCTAATTTGCAGGTAATAAACCAAAAATTAAAACTTACATTTTATGAAAACTTTTAAAATTTATGCCATTGCTTTATTCTTTTGTACATTTTTAACCTATCCTTTATTAGGACAGGATCTTGATAGTACCATAGAACCTAGAGAAAGATTAAGTCTTGTAACCATGCAGGGCACAGTTACAGATATTGTTAAGGAAACCCGCGATATAACGCTAAAAGGAGCTGATGGCGAACTGGTTACTGTTACCGCCAGTCCTGAGGTTAAAAGGTTTGATGAAATTGCAGTTGGAGATATTATCAATTTTGACTATTATACATATTTAAAGGCTGAATTCCGCACGCTTACATCTGAAGAAAAAGCAGAACCATTTGTAGTTCTGGAAGGCGAAGACATAGCTCCGGAAGGGGAAGCTCCTGCAGGGGCAGTCGGAGCAATGGTTAAAGCTGTTGTGACTATTGAAATACTTAATAGACCGCAGATGTTGGCCACTGTAGAGGGCCCTAACGGAAACTATTTAACTATCCCCATGCAAGATGCTGCCTTTATGGAACAACTGCATATTGGACAAGTAGTGATATTGACTTATGCCGAGGCGATAGCAATTTCCCTGTCCAAAGTAGAAACCGAATAATAGGGTTAATTTTATTTGTTTTTAAAAATGGGAGCCAGAAAGGTTCTCATTTTTTTTTGTGACTTATATCATAACAATATCTGGTTTTACTTCCTAAATTTGGTAAATAGGAAAGGTTCTCCATTCAACTAACTGCTAATGTGCACCGCAATTTCAAAAGCCAGGTTTTCCTGCTTACTATTAAACCTTGGAATATTCTTAGGTTTTATAATGCCATTGTATGTAGTTTCGCAAGAGCTTGAACCCAGGAGCCGTGTGAACTTACCAAGGAATTTGAATTTTATCGCCGCAGGCTATGCATATGCCTCGGGAAATGTTTTGCTGGATGCCTCATTACCTCTGGAAGATTTTAACAGTAAAATAAATACAATAATCCTGGCCTATGTACGAAGCGTGAATTTCTTTGGAAAATCGGGAAAAGTAGATGCCGTAATCCCTTTTGCCGGAGGAGACTATACAGGAGTTTTCGAAGGATCGGGTTTTGAAGACAGCTATACTGGTTTTGGTGATCTGCGTTTAAGGTTTTCTGTCAATCTTACCGGTGCACCATCGTTAAAGCCCGAAGAATTTGCTTCATTTACACCAAAAACAATTACTGGATTATCAGTTCAATTAATACTGCCCACGGGGAATTATAATTCTGAACAATTGCCAAATCTTGGAGCCAACAGATGGAGTATCAGAGGAATTTATGGAATATCGCATAGTTTTAAGAAGTGGTTTTTAGAAGGGCATGCCGGGGTTTGGATTTTTACGCCAAATAACAATTTTTTCGTAGATAATAAATTAACTCAATCGGCTTTATGGGTAGTTAAGGGAGATTTAACCAGATCATTTAACAAAGAGGGGATGTGGTTGGCATTCTCTATGGGGTATGCTTATGGTGGTGAAACCTCAATAAACGATATAGAGCGAGATGTAAGAATTTCTCAATTGAGATTGGGGCTTACGTATGCCCTTCCATTTGGCCGGAAACATACGTTAAAATTTGTAGTAGGTTCCGGAATCAGATTTCAGCAAGGCAGTGATTTTGATGTGGTAAGCGTTGGGTATCAGTATCGTTGGTTAGATAAAATAAGGACTAAAGATAAGGCAGGAACAAAAAAATAATTTTAACAATGTTATAAGCTTCCACGAAACTTAAAAGGTAACTTACAATTGTTTTTTATTCTTTTAATTAAAATATATATTCCTTAAATCCCGGTTAGATATCATGCCCGCAAACGTATCTTTCAAAATACTATTTAAGCGACTGTTGCTTGTGTTGGGTATACTCTTTCTTTTGGGTATGGCTTTGGGTCTGATATACAACAAGGATGTCAAGGAATGGATTCTGGATGAGATTCAATTATATGTTTCGGAAATACAATCGGGGGATTTGGAAATTGAAGAAGTGGAATTAGCCCTTTTTAAACATCTTCCAAATATCACAGTTAGCCTTAGTAATATTGAGTATTATGAGCAAAAAGATTCCCTTAGGGCAAAAGACCAGTCACCCATATTATTTGCCGAGAAAATTTATCTCGCTTTTGAGCCCTGGGAACTTATCAAAAACACAAATTTAAGAGTTAATAACATAACTATAGAAAATGGGCTTGTAGACCTTCTGACCTATGAGGATAATAAAACGAATCTGGAAAAAGCATTGACCAAACCAAATCAAAGCCTTAAAACTGATAAATTGGATACCCTGGTAATCAAGGAAAAAAAATCGAACACGGGCAGAACATCACCAGGTAAAAAGAAATCCATAGCACAGAAGAAACAACTTGCACTTAAGCTTGAGGAAATGCATTTTGAGAACATTACTCTGAATTACAACAATCCCAGCGAACAATATTCCTCCCAGGTTGAATTAACTTCCTTAGATGGCATGATATTATTAAATTCTAAAGGAATATCCTGTGATCTTGAAACTTCTTTTGAAATAACAAAAAGCGCAAAATTTCCTTCTATTACAGAGCAAGGGCCGGCATCACTTTCACTTAATTTAGATTTTATCGATGCAACAAAACGAATCGTAATAAATAAAGGAAATTTAAGCTTTGAAAATGTTTTAGTTGATATAAAAGGAGCTTACGATCATAAAAATGGCAACTACGTTGATATGGAATTTGATGCTTCATCTAATGATATCGCTTTCCTTTCGAAATTTGTACGGGAAGAAATTCTGAGCAGGAACAAAGCTTTGATCGACAAAGCCGATATCGTTTTACAAGGACGTGTTAAAGGCCAAATGGAAGATAATATACCCAAAATTGATGTTAATTTTGGTGTTAAGGATTTGAGCATGGTAATCCCCGAAGGAAAGGGGAGATTTAACAATGTTGGTTTTGATGGGGAATTTCATACCGGTGAAGCCCCCGATTTTTCTGGGGCAATTCTCTCATTGCGTAATTTAAGAGGTGAGACTCCCGGAGGTATTATTTCCGGAAATTTCTTTATGAAGAATTTCCAGCAGCCATATTTAAAAAGTAATGTAAATGTGTCCCTGGTTTTGGATGGTTATGACGAAATCTTTAAACTTTCAAATATCGACTCCCTGAATGGTAGGATTAATTTCACCTCAGATTTTGATGGCTTGCTCAATCTTGAGAATGAGCATGAGATGGATACTATTGGAAGTTGGTCACTGGAAATGGAGGAAATAGGGTTCAAATACATTCCTTCCAAAAAAACGATTAGTAAGCTCAAGGGTACTATAAGTGAAATCCGCAACGAGGTAAGCTTAAACAACCTGAGTATGGCATATGACAGCAGTAATATGAGGATAAATGGCAGAATAAAGAACCTGTACCATTTTATTTTTAATAAAGAGAAGAATATTGAAGCTAATATGGATATAAGTTCTTCTCAATTCTATACCAAACACTTTGTTTTGAATCCTGAAATGAGTTCTTTAATTGATGAAAGAGTAAGTGATCTAGTTTTAAAAGCAAAAGTTTCTGGCAGAAAAAATGATAGTATTAACAGTAATTTACCATGGTTTACTGTGAATCTGGAACAATTATCATTTAAGCTCGATACATTAGTAGATCTTCCCGAACTCCGGGCCAATATAGAATTATATGACACACAGAAAGGACTAAGAATAGATCTTAAGCGTATGCATGCCAATATGCCAAAGGGATCCATTGATTTATCTGGTAATGTTGTAATAATGGATAGTGCGAGAATATTGGATGCTCATGCAGATATGATCATAGATAATATTCCGGAGTCATATTTACTAGACCTTATTTATGAAATGAAAGACCTGGCAATGATGAGTGAAAATGAAAGAAACCGAAGTGTCCATACTATTTATCATGGAGACCTGCATATGTCCAGTATCATAGAGACTATTCCATTTGCTATGCAAAAGGCTCAAATAAAAGAAAGCACACTCACCATGCGTCAACCAGATTCTTTGTTATTTGAATTTAAAAAGGTTAATCTCAATTTAGATAGTCTTTACTTTTTGCATGAGGAGGGTTCTAATAAAATTGTGGGTATCGAGTCAGTTAAGGGTAATCTTGGGCTTGATGAATTAAATACACCGATTCTGGGTAAAGTGCCTTTAGATGCTGATTTTTCTGCTGATAATGATCAGATTCAAATAAACTTTTCTACACTTAGGAATAGAGCAATTGAAGATTCTGGATTACTTATATTAGACCTTTCTAATGAAACCTCTGCTTTTGAGATCTCATATATTCTTAGAGATGTTCCTATAGAATCTGTCGTTGAAGTTTATTCCCAGGAAAAATTTGCAGAGGGAATGTTGGATGCTTCATTTCAATTAGAAGGAAGTGGATTAGATTTAGATGATATAATCAAAAACATGAAGGGCTCTTTTAAGGTTAATGGAAACTCAGTAATTCTTTACGGGATAGATGTTGATAAATTATTAAAGAAGTACAAACGAAGTCAGAACTTCAATTTGGTAGACCTGGGTGCCTTTATGGTAGCTGGTCCGGTAGGAGCTGTCGTAACCAAGGGAGGTGATTTTGTCAGTCTAATTGGCATGAATCTTAAAGTAGAGGATACCACATATGTTTCGCAGTTGCTTGCGAATTGGAAGATTCAGAATGGGATTATCGAAACAGAGGATGTAGCCTTTAATACCCCATTAAACCGGTTTGCATTTGACGGTAAATTTGATATTGTGAATGATTCAATCCCCGGATTTACTGCCTATGTATTGGATAAAAACGGATGCAGTCTAATGGAGCAGCAAGTAAGTGGCAAATTAGACGATCTTCAGGTAGGGAAATTAAAAATCGCCAAAACACTTTTAGGCTCCGTGATCAATTTCGTAAATGCTGTGGTTGGTAAGAAATGTAAACCTGTTTACCGGGGAGCAGTTCAACATCCAATTCCCGTAAAAAAGTCCAATTAACCCTCAGAGCCCAAGTTATTCCAGAAAACATTATTTAGATCAAAATTAGTGCAAAAATATTACTACTTTTCAATTATTATTTTATAGCAGTATTGCTTAAAAATATCATTTATGAAATTCACATTACTTTCCTTTCTGCTATTTCTTCTATGTATTATTTCAACTCTGGCTCAGGAAGCGGGTGAAGAAGAGGAAACTAAACACAAGCTGGTTTTAATTTTTGGGTTGACGTATATTCCAGAGACTATAGAAGATGGGGAGGTACTTAATTCTGAAGAGCTGCCTACTATTGGGGTGGATTATTACTACAAATTCAACTCAAAATGGCAGATAGGCGCAGTTGTGGATATAGAGCTGGGGAAATATGCAGTAGATTTTGGAGGTGAAAATATAGCCCGCGAGAACGCTATAGTAACTGGTGTCGTAGCTGGCTATACAATTTTGAAGGGCTGGAGTGTTTTTGCCGGTCCTGGTGTAGAGTTCGAAAGGAATAAGAATCTTTTTATCGTTAGGACCAGTACGGAATATGAATTTGAACTGGGAAAAAATTGGGGCCTGGCACCGGCTTTTAGCTATGATTTTAAGAAAGAATATAGTACCTACGCACTTGGTATTGGGTTAAGTAAAAGTTTTTAGGGTTAACCAAAAATTATTCCGATACATTGCATTCAACAAAACCTGTTTTATTGGGATGTGCAAAGCTTAAATAATTCCTTTGATTACACTGTATTAATTCCCGGGGTTTTTATGATCGTCGCGGTCGCTTTGATGGGCAAAAAGTGCTATATTTACAATAGGTAAGGCCTTAAAATTCCATTAAAGGTACGCACTACATAATACGGCAAGCCTGAGTCGCTTTCGGGTAGCATAGGCTATTTCCTGTGTCCCGATATTAGTAGGGATATTAGAACCCTATCTCCCCCATTATGTTCATTTTTTTTAGAGAGCTACCCCTGTGGTTTTATATTGGCCTGGATATGATATTTGTCATAGGATTATTTTTGCCAGATGGGGACTTTTGGGATAAGTTAAGAGGTCTGTTTAGTTATAATTTTAAAGAAACCAAATCGCCAAAAACGATGATTATCACTAAATATATATTAAAAACGGGAACACTTAAATTTTAACACTAAAACTATGAAGAAAACTATTTTATCGGGAGTACTGCTCCTTCTGTTTAGTACAATTGTCTTTGCACAACAATCCAAAAAACCCAATATCGTGGTGATATGGGGAGATGACATTGGCTGGTATAATATTAGCGCTTATAATCATGGAATGATGGGATACGAAACCCCGAATATTGATCGGATTGCCAATGAAGGTGCCATGTTTACAGACTGGTATGCACAGCAATCCTGTACCGCCGGGAGAGCGGCATTTATCTTAGGGCAGCATCCTTTCAGGACAGGGTTACTAACTATAGGTATGCCGGGAGGTGAACAGGGGATAAAGGATAGTCAGCCCACGATTGCAGAATTATTAAAAAACCAGGGCTATACATCAGGCCAGTTTGGAAAAAACCACCTGGGTGACCGGGACGAAATGTTGCCCACTAATCACGGTTTTGATGAATTTTTTGGGAATCTCTACCACCTGAATGCCGAGGAAGAACCCGAAGGATATTATTATCCAAAGGACAAAGAATTCAATGACAGATTCGGACCACGTGGTGTATTGCACTCCTATGCCGGCGGTACTATTGAAGACACAGGGCCAATGACCAAAAAAAGAATGGAAACTGCCGATGATGAATTCACCAATGCGGCCATTGCATTTATAGATAAGGCTCATAAGGCCGGGAAACCCTTTTTTGTTTGGCTAAGTGCCACCCGAATGCATGTTTGGACACATCTGAAAGAAGAAAGTGAAGGAGTAACAGGCATTGGGCTCTATCCGGATGGTATGGCAGAACATGATAAGTCTGTAGGTAAAGTACTGAAAAAGCTGGAAGACCTTGGTATAATTGATAATACAATCATAATGTACTCAACTGATAACGGAGCAGAGAAATTCACCTGGCCGGATGGAGGGACAACGCCATTTGCCGGTGAAAAAGGGACTACCTGGGAAGGCGGTTTTAGAGTACCATGCGCCATTCGGTGGCCAGGAGTTATAACACCAGGGACTGTTTCTAATGATATCCATTCCCATGAAGATATGATGCCCACCTTGTTGGCGGCGGCTGGTGTCCCGGATGTAAAAGAAAAACTATTAACAGGGTATAAAGCAAATGGGAAGGATTTTAAGGTTCATTTAGATGGTTATAATTTATTACCACTCTGGAAAGGAGAGGTTGACGAAAATCCAAGGAATGAAATCTTTTATTTCGAACAAAGCGGTAACTTAAATGCTGTGAGATACAGAAACTGGAAACTACATTTTGCATATAATGAGGGTGCCATAAATGAGGCATTCCGTGTTACTCCAGCCTGGCCTTTAGTCATTAATTTAAGGGCAGATCCTTTTGAAGTTTCATGGGAAGCTTCCATGTATACACGCTGGTATGCAGAAAACATGTGGTTGTTTGTGCCGGCACAGGCATATGTCGGTGATTTTCTGTCAACATTTAAGGAATTCCCGCCAGTACAGGGGTCTTCCTTAAGTGTGGATAAGGTATTAAAAACATTGACGGCCAGACCAGGAAACTAAAATAAAGATCCAAATTGTATGCCGCATTTTGCGGCATACAATTATACCCCCCATATATATTTTCTGTACTTTGAAGGTATTTGGATGAATTTTTAAAAAATAGAAGAAAATAAATCTTTTGAAGCCACTAAAACAACACATCTCCGACAAAACCAGGTATTACCTGGCATAAACAGGGTGAGATGAGATTGCTACAATGAAAAACATACTTTGAAACCACTTAATACTTTAGATAGATCAAAAAGTGTTGATTTTAAGCATATTCTGTGTTAGAACGAATAAAATAAGTTCCTCGTGTAACTAATTATGAATTTAAATAATGTTTAAATGAAAAAATTATTTAAATGGCTTATTTGGAATGGGCTAATTGTATTTGTTGCAATTTCACTAATTGGATGTCAGCAGCAAGACAAAGGAGAGGAAGAATCGGAATCCTTTAAAAAATACGGACAGGAATTCGAAGGAAAAATAGCTAAGAGTTATGAAGATTCAGAGGAATGGTGGCCCACGCCCCCTAAACCCCCCGCTGGGACCCCTAACGTAGTTATCTTCCTTCTGGATGATACCGGATTTGGGCACATAGGTAGTTTTGGTGGCCTAATA
>CAZHWD010000053.1:0-2596 GCA_964536335.1 uncultured Eudoraea sp.
TTCATTAGGGAAAATATTTAGAAAAGCGAATTTCTAATCCCCTATTTTTCTAAAACATAAGTTCCTGGTGAATCACAAATAGGTGAGTATTTTTCATTGCCGATATTTGGCGCCTGAAACAAACCGCCGGAACGCTTTGACAGCCAATAAATCCAGTCATTCCACCATGTTCCTGTATTTCTTTTAGCTTCTGCCCTCCATTCATTCGCATCTTTTTGCAGGCCGTCTCTATTTGACCAGTAATATGCCCTCTCATTTGTAGGAGGACTAACAATACCGGCAATGTGGCCACTGTTTCCTAAAATAAAGCGGACTGTTCCTGAGAATAAATTCTTCACCTTAAAAGCAGAACGCCATGGAACAATGTGGTCATTTTCAGTCCCCACTGAATACGTATCAACTTCAATTTTCGAAAGATTAAGTCCGTGACCCTTTATTTTTAGACTTCCCGGCTTAACCAGATTATTCTCCAAATACATGTTTCTAAGATATTCGGAATGCATTTTATACGGCATCCGGGTACTATCCGAATTCCAGTACAAAAGGTCAAAAGGCTTAGGACGCTCCCCCATTAAATAATTCTGTATTACAAAGCTCCAGATAAGATCGTTTGAGCGCAACATATTGAATGTGTTTCCCATCATTTCACTGGGAAGATAACCGGTCTTGGCCATCTTTTTCTCTATCAATGCTATTTGACCTTCCTCCGTAAAAATACCCAATTCACCGGGTTCAGAAAAATCTTGAAGCGTAACAAAAAAAGAAGCGCTTTGTGCCGTGCTGTCTTCTGTTGTAGCTAGATATGCAAGTAATATGGACAGCAAAGTGCCCCCCAAGCAATATCCCACCAGATTTATCTTTTCTGTTTTTATAATCTCCTTAACCGCTTCTATTGCTGCTAAAGGGCCTAGTGTCAGATAATCTTCTAAATCGGTATCTCGCATAGATGCATCAGGATTCTTCCAGCTTATGACAAAAACTGTGAATCGGTTGTCAACTAGATACTTTACCAAACTATTCTTCGGGGTTAAATCGAGAATGTAATATTTGTTGATCCATGGTGGAATAATCAATATGGGGATGGAATATGACATTTTCTTTCTTGGTTCATATTGGAGCAGCTCTATCAATTCATTTCGAAAAATAACCTTACCGGGCGAAATACCGATATTTTTTCCGACTTTAAAATCACCGCTAGTCATTTTAATAGAGCCATCCATGATATCCATACTCAGATATTGTAGGCCTCTTGCAAGACTTTGTCCTTTTGTCTCTATTGCTTTTTTTATCGCGGCAGGATTTGTTAATGCGAAATTTGCAGGACTTGCACTATTAATTAATTCTCGGGTAAAGAACTTAAGTTTCTTATGTGTCTTTTCATCTAGGCCCGTTATCTCATCTACTAATTTCTGTGCCCAATCTGAAGTTATGAGGTAGGCCTGTTTAATGAAGTTGAAATAAATTTGTTCGCTCCACTCCTTATCTCTGAAGCGTTTATCCTTTTTAGATGGTTGTATAGCCTCTTCTATATTTATATTGTAGAGCTTGCTTGTTGTCTGCCGTATAAGTTCCAAGTACCGTAAGGATAGGTCCCAATTCTTTGCCCACATTTTATCAGACTGTAAAAGCAGGTTAACGGCTATCTTAAAAAAAGATTGACTTAAACCCGCAAAGTCGAAAGGCATCTCCTCCCAAAATGGATTAATTGTATTTAAAAAATGAATATATGTATCCGCAATTTTATTATTTGTCGACATTGACAGCCTCTAATTGAAATAAATTAAACTATCCTGCATAGAATGTGTAAAAAAATGATTCTAATAACAAATCCTTTAGTTACCTTTAGCAGGGCCCCATGTCAAGACTGATTTTGATCCAATTTAAGCTACCAAGAATCTGCTGACATCTTCTTTATATTTCAACCTTTTTCAAAAGGGACATGGACCGGCCCGCCTCGCCCGAATCCCCCATGCAGCGGGACAATGGCGGGCAAATCCGTGTCCTATTTTCAAATTGATAGAATGTTATGAGTAAGAAGATTTTGGCCATTGATGATGAATTGGATACGCTGACGTTTTATTCAGAGGTATTGGAAGACCACAATTTTACTCCCGTAACCGCCCAAAACGGTGAAGAGGGGCTAAAAAAAGCGCGGGAAGAAAAACCGAGCCTCATTATCCTGGATATCATGATACCGAAAAAGAGCGGAATGAAAACCTACAAAGAATTAAGGACAGATCCGGCTTTAAAAGATGTTCCCGTAATGATAATTACCGGGATTTCAAAAGAAGTCGATTTTAAGAGCCTTTTGGACCGGTCGACGACAGGTAAAGTTGCACCGGAAGCTCATTTAGTAAAACCTATAAAAGCAGATGAACTAATTGCAGCAATCAATGAAGTAATGGGTTGAAGAATAAGGGCCGCATCAATTGAGTTATCGAAGTGCGTGCACCTTATCGAATCTTTCACTTTTCTAGAATTTCTTCACATAAGCGATAAAGATATCTTCATTGTTTTTGGTAATGGAAAGAACTTTATTATCTGTTAGCTTACACCAGGCACTTAGATCATTTTCAAAACTACTATCATCAGCTAA
>CAZHWD010000054.1:0-19488 GCA_964536335.1 uncultured Eudoraea sp.
CCCCTGTTGGGAATAAAATAGAGTTCACCAACAGCTTCTTGCAGCGATTCGAGACTTTCATTTATTTCTCCAAGATGTTGGTGCGTAAAGGCTTTATACCAGGATGCATTGCTATTTCTCCAGCTAAAATGTGTGGTCGCCGATGGCATTATTCCCGCACCAGTGCTTCCGGTTACCGCATTAACATGTACATCAGAATTCAATAGTTGAGTACTGGCAAGCGGGAGTAAAGCCAATTGAATACAGGTAGCAAAACAACCCGGATTGGCAATATATCTGGAATTACTTATGGCAGCTCTGTTTAATTCGGGAAGGCCATATACAAATTCTTTTCCTTTGAATGAGACGTCTTGCTTTAATCTGAAATCGTTACTTAAATCAATAATTTTTGTTTTGGAGGAAAAAGAATAATTGTTTAAAAAACTTTTAGAATTTCCATGGCCCAGGCATAGGAAAAGGATATCAACTTCCAAATTGATCGAATCTGTAAAAGCCAAATCCAAAGCGCCTAATAAATCTGTATGGGTCCCGCTAATTTTTTTACCCGCTTTTGTTGTACTGTATACGAAATCTATGGTGACCCTGGGATGATTTTGCAAAAGCCTGATTAACTCCCCGCCGGTATAACCGGACCCTCCAATAATGCCTGCTCTAATCATGATTCTGAATTATTTGATTAGCTATTTTTCCCGGATTGGATAGAATTTTAATGAAACCCTTTGCATCATCTGCTGTCCAGGCTTTATTTGATTCTCCGTAATTACCAAAAGATGCATTCATTAAATCATTCTCAGAGCTAATGCCATTCAATTCAAATCGATAAGGGTGAAAGCTTACTGAAACCTCCCCTGATACATTTCTTTGGGTATCGCTCAAAAATGCTTCTATATTCCTCATTACTTCATCCAGATAATTACCTTCATGTAAGAGCATTCCGTAAAAATTCCCCAGTTGCTCTTTTTGAAATTGCTGCCATTTACTAAGCGTATGTTTTTCCAATAAATGATGGGCTTTAATTATGATAAGTGATGCTGCAGCTTCAAATCCTACTCTTCCTTTTATACCTATGATAGTATCACCAACATGTGTATCTCTTCCTATGGCGTATTTGGAGGCTATAGCATCCAGGGCGATTATATTTTGAACAGGAGTACCCTTTTGACCATTAATAGAAACCAATTCGCCCTTAAAAAAGCTCAGTTTAATATCTTTTGGTTCTGTTGCAATTAATTGTGAAGGGTATGCAGACTCCGGTAAGGACAAATTAGAGGTAAGCGTTTCATCGCCACCTACCGAAGTGCCCCATAATCCTTTGTTTATCGAATATTTAGCTTTCTCCCAGGAATAGTCAATACCATTTTCCTGCAGGTATTCAATCTCGGCTTCTCTAGACAAACTTTTATCTCTTATTGGTGTAATAATTTTGATATTAGGCGCAAGAATCTGGAAAATCATATCAAACCTCACCTGATCATTACCCGCACCCGTGCTTCCATGAGCAATATACTCAGCACCTATTTTTATAGCATGGTTCACAATTTCGATGGCCTGAACTATTCTTTCGGCACTTACGGATAAGGGATAAGTATTATTTCTTAACACATTGCCATAGATAAGGTACTTTACGACTTTTTCATAAAAATGCTCCAGCGCATCGATAGAAGTATAGCTGGAAGCACCTAATTGAAGGGCCTTTTCTTTAATAATTGCAATTTCTTCTGCGGAAAATCCGCCGGTATTGACACTTACTGCATGTACCTCAAAGCCTTCTTCCTGGGATAAATATTTGGCGCAGTATGAAGTATCAAGTCCACCACTATATGCCAAAACTAATTTTTTCATCTGTTCTTTCTTTTAAGAAATAATTGCTCTTTAATTCGTTTAAGCCTTTTAAAAGCCTTATCATTTAGCTTTTCTTTCTTGGCCACTGCAAGTTCGGGATCATATAACATACCTGTACAAAGGCACATTTTTTGATCTGTTCTGGTAAGCACATCAAAATTTTTGCATGTTTGACATCCTTTCCAAAAGGCCGGATCATCAGTTAATTCTGAAAAGGTCACGGGCTTATATCCTAATTGGTAATTCATTTTCATTACAGCAAGACCGGTTGTAATACCAAAAATTTTAGCTTCCGGGAACTTTTTTAAAGAAAGTTCAAAAATTGCTTTTTTAATTTTTTTTGCCAGGCCTTGATTTCTGTAATCAGGATGAACGATAAGCCCTGAATTCGCAACAAATTTTTGGTGTCCCCATACTTCTATATAACAGAATCCAGCAAATTTATCACCGTCCAAAGCAATGACAGCATTCTCATTTTCAAGCCGTTTGATTATATATTCAGGCGTTCTTTGGGCAATACCGGTTCCCCTCACATTGGCCGATTCGGCAATGGAGTCACTAATTATATTGGCGTATTTGAAGTGCGATTCGTTAGCAATTACTATTTCCATTGCTAGCTTTTTTTAAATGATAAAAAATATTTGATTTGATAATGCGGAAATGGACTCACCTATTTCCAAGAAAGAAATACACCCTTACGGGCGTGGACGTACAAAAGAGCGTACAGGAACAGAATTCCAAAGAGGTAAAGTTATGTTTGTGCATTTTTCCATTGCAGACCAAATGTACAAATTAAATTGAACTATCATAATTTGTGTTCTAATTTTTACGAATAAGCAATTTTTGACCTTTCAATTTAAAAATTTCGTAAACCATAAATCCAAATACTATGAAATATTCAATAAATAGAAATCCAAGATTCTCCTTAAATTCAGGATTCTCATAGGCAGAATAACTTAAAATGATCACTAATGACCAGGCCAGTGGGAAACGGTAATCTGTAAAAACGGATAATCCTACTAGGAAAATTATATACCACGGATGCACAGTCGGGGACAGATAGTAATAAAGTACGAGCACCCAGAACATCGAACTTATCAGGATAGACAACTTTTTATTATCCCTTAAAAAAGTAAGTAATAACACAAAACCTATCATTATATATGGCACTAATTTTCCATAGGTTTTAATTAATTCCCATGGCTTGGCATCAAAATTTATAGCTATCTGTTTAATTATATTGTAGATGCTGGCATTGAATTCAAAATTAGAAAACCACAGGCCAATGGTATCAGTGTAATTGCTAAGGAATTCAGATGAGTAAAATGGTAAAACACCTATTAAAATAATTAAACCCAACGCCATATAAAATTTAAAATATTTCCTAAATCCAAAATAGGAAATAAACAAAGGGAGGAACATTAGGGGTACGAGTTTCACCAAAATAGAACATGCAAATGTAATGGCTGCAAACAACCACTTATTTAGTGTGAGGAAACATAAGCCCCAAATAAAGAAAAACAGCATCACCCCTTCAAAATGCAGATTACCTGTAAGTTCTAAGATTACCAGTGGATTTAAAAAATACCAAAAGATAAGATGTGGTGATCTGTTTAAGTGCCGTAGTATTTTCTTTCCAAAATAATAGATTCCAATATCGGCCAGGATAATAATAGTTCTCATGGCAACTAAAGATGCCACAATGCTCTTCCCACCCAAAAAGACAGAAATAGCAAACAGTAGTTGATTTAAAGGTGGATAATTACTAAAATTTCTGGCGCTTAAAGAGCCCATACCGTTGTGTAATTCCTGAGCATTAGCCAAAAGTACCTTGCCATTTTCCATAATGGCATCCGGTGTCTGCAAATATGGATTTATACCGGAGAGGATTAATTCACCATCCCAGATAAATCTATAGAAATCCTGAGACAAGTTTGGTTCGACAAAAAGAAAAATTAAACGAAAAAGAATACCGGAAATAAGAAGAAAATTAAAATTCCACTTTTCAAATTGAATCAGTTTAAAACAAAGAAAAAAGAGAGCAAAAAAAAGACTGATAAGCTTTATGAAATCTGTTCGCACAAGGTCATATGCGAAGCTGGTATAGAACAAGAGACTTGCCAATACCATTAGAATTGAATATTTGTGAAGATTCCAATAGGAAGAAACCCTTGACGCCATTGGTCTTTATAGTTTGGTCTCTACAAAGTACACAAAAATTGATAATTTTCAAGCAATAAAAAGTCCTATAAACCTGTCAGTAAATAAAATGAAAAAAACCCCTGTATCACCTGAATTAAGATAATTAATATGTGGTTAGGCTTTAGCTGTTAGCGATTTAGTGGCTACAAAACCGAATCCGAGGAACAACATAAAATGAAAAGGGAACAAACCAAAATCATTTAGTGGAATAGCGCTATACATTCCAAAAAGGAAATATATCATCAGACCGAACTCAAGAATCATATTGGGCGATATCTTTTTAACCAGATATTTATTACCCTTCCAACTGTCTGTAAGATTATTGATATTGAATTTTGGCGTTCGTACAAATTCACTTCTTTTTCCCATATGGCCTTCAAGAACAGCCACTGTATTGTGCAAGGAGAAGCCCAGGGCAACCGAGAAAAATGTAAAGAAAAGTTTTATATAATCAACAAAATTATCAAAACTACTCCCCTGTATACTTTTATAGGTGAACCAGTAGCATATGAATAATATGACCGTACTTAATATAAAAAAGCTGGTTACTTCAAATATCCAACCTAAGTGACCATATATATTCTTTATATATAACATGGGAATACTCAACAAGGCCACAATAAAAACACAAAGGAACATGGAACTGTTTAGCAGATGCATTACCCCATGAAATTTCGTTTTAAATGAAATATTTTTAGCCGTAACAACACTCCAAACTGTTTTCCTAAAGTTTTCTGCGCCACCTTTATTCCATCTGAACTGCTGTGACCTTGCAGCGCTGATAACTACGGGTAGTTCAGCAGGTGTTTCTACATCTTCAAGGTATTTAAATTTCCAGTTTTTTAACTGGGCTCTGTAACTAAGATCCAGGTCTTCGGTTAATGTATCACCTTCCCAGTTTCCAGCGTCCAGAATACATTCTTTTCTCCAAATACCTGCAGTACCGTTAAAATTAATAAAGTGACCCTTTGCGTTTCTTCCAACTTGCTCCAGAGTAAAATGTGCATCGAGAGCAAAAGCCTGAATTTTTGTAAGAGTAGAATAGTCTCTATTGATATGTCCCCACCTGGTTTGAACAACACCTATTTCCTTATCTTTAAAATAAATAACTGTTTTCTTTAACCAATCATAATCCGGAAGAAAATCTGCATCAAAAATAGCTATGAAATTACCTTTTGCTATTTTCAGTCCTTCCTTAAGTGCTCCTGCTTTAAAGCCTTCCCTGTTTTCTCTTCGAATGTGTTGAATGTCTAATCCGGTTTCCTGCAAGACTTTGATTCTTTCAGCAGTTTCTTCAACCGATAACTTATCTGTGGAATCGTCCAATACTTGAATTTCCAACTTGCTTTTAGGGTATTCTATTTTGGAAATATTTTCGAGTAAACGCTCTACAACGTACTCTTCATTGTATATAGGTAACTGAATAGTGACAAAGGGAATCTCCTTTGCGTCCAGTAAATTGTATTTAGGCGCAACCTCATTTATCTTCTTATTCCCTAAATAATTGACCAAAAGGTTCAATTGTGCCAGACTGTAAAAAAAGATCAGTAACAGGGCTGTGCTGTAAATCCCAATAATAATGTAAGCAATTGTTAGTCCCATATTATCTTAAACTGTATTTAAAAATCCAACCCAATATTTTAACGCCTGCAAATATACTACCTTTTAATGTACCTGACACCTTCGACACACCAATTCTTTTCTTGTAACGCACTGGTATTTCGACATATGACATTTTATTTTTAAGCGCTTTTAGCTGCATTTCAATGGTCCACCCATAGGTTTTATCCTCCATTTGCATCTCTAAAAGCTTCTCGTACTTAATTGCTCTAAATGGGCCTAAATCTGTAAACGTTGACCCAAAAAATAACTTCATTAAAAATGTGGCTAATTTGTTGCCAAAAATTTGCTGCGGTGTCATAGAGCCTTCCTCTCTCAATTCTTTTGTTCTCGCTCCGATCACCAGATCTATATTTTCATCCAGAATAGGTTTCACAATTTTGTTTAACTCTTCCGGGTAATCTGAATAGTCTCCATCGATAAATACGATAATATTAGGCTTCCTGGACTTCTTGGCTATATAATCCATTCCGCAGAGGCACGCATATCCATAGCCTTTTCTAGTTTCATTTAATACCGTAGCTCCTGCTCTCGTTGCGTTTATTGACGTATTGTCTAATGAGTTATTGTTTACAACAATAATTTCAGAAACCATGGCTGGGATTTCCTGAATGACCTTTTCAATAGAATTTGCTTCATTATACGCCGGGATTATGACCTTGATATCTGTCATACTCTCCAAAATGATTCGTTAATTTCCACGTCTATAATTTATTTCGGGCATTTCTCATTAAGTCGAAGATTACCTCTGCCTGTGCCGTGCAAAAATATCACTATTTATGGCACCATCGATACCTGAAATAATTCTTTTTAATCCGATGTTTTAAGAAGAACGTAAGAAGTGCAAACAATGCGAAAGATTGATAAATAGGATATGCAGACAGCAATAAATTTATTTGAAATTATGTAATATTTATTTTTGGTTTACCAGGGTCATTAAATCTACATCATTGCCCAATAAGACCTCGTTCCCATCAATTCGTCCTTTTAAGGGGCCATTCTCAAGTTTCAAAACACCTCTCGGGCAGACTGCGGAACATATGCCGCAACCAACACAGCTTGAGCGCACTATGTTTTCACCTTTCTGAGCATAAGCACGTACGTCAATTCCCATTTCACAATAAGTAGAACAATTGCCGCATGAAATACATTGGCCACCGTTTGTTGTTATTCTGAATCTTGAAAACAAGCGTTGTTGAAAACCTAAAATTGCGGCCATAGGGCAGCCAAAACGACACCAGACCCGGTTACCAAAAATAGGATAGAAACCTGTACCAATAATCCCTGAAAAAATACTACCAATAAGAAATCCGTACGATTTCCTTAAAGTTTCAGATTTAAACAGGAATACGTTGCCATCTCCGCTGAGATAGTGAAAACCAATTAGGGCCATAATTATCGCGAAATATCCAATTGCGCCATAACGGGCATCTTTTTGAAATTGCTCTCTTTTGAATACCATGACAAGAACAAAAATCAAGGTCAATAACAAGGCTACACCAATAAGAAAAGTATTTTTGGTCAACCAGTACTTGCTTGTATCGTTACCCAGATAGGAATAAATTACGGCCGTGGTCATTAGCGTAACAAATACTACAACACTATGAACCACCCAGCGCTCTACTTTCCAGGCAGATAAGCTTTTGTCACTTAGCTGTCTAAATGAATCCCCAGCTGTTTCGGCTAATCCGCCGCAACCGCAAACCCAGGAACAGTACCAACGTTTACCATATTTATAAGTCAGAATAGGGGAGATCACAAAAACGGACAAAATGCCGAATATGAGCATAGCCATGCCAATATCTCCTGAATCTATAAAGGCATTTATCCTGTATCTTTCAAAATTATAATAGTTCAAAGGCCAGATATTCTTAAGATCGTAATAGGGGAGATTCCCGTTTAATCTGGCCATTATTTCCGGTATTATAAACGCGAATGCTGTTTGGAAGAACATGACACTAATTGTACGAATGATTTCGTATCTGTTATGTCTGTATTTCCAGATAAATTTAATACCAAAAGCCAAAATTGCTACAGTATAAAGCGATCCGTAAACAAACCATTGGCTGGCCGGGTTACCACTCAATAATCTGCTTAGCGGGTCAAATAATGCAATTATACCTGTATTTGAACCATTCTTAACCAGCCCCAGGAATTCCGGGAAAAAGTAAAGGACTATATAGAATCCTGTTAGCGTTATTCCGGTTATCCAAGCCCATAGCCCTTTAGAAGATATTGATTTAAACCAAACCCCGTCATTTTTTATGCCTTTCAGTTTTTGAGCGTATGTTTCTTTTGTAAACCAAAATACTCCGATAAAAATTGCTGTGAGGGAAATAGTCAACCAAATTTCTTTATTGGGAAAGTTTACATTAAAACCAGCAAGTAGAACTACGAAAAGACCTGTTAACCCCAATATAACGGCTAATTTTTGGAATTTGCTTAAAGCCGCAGGCGGTTGTCCTGTTAGTGCCATACTTTTATCTAAAGTGCTCATACTTTATTTCAGTTTTATTAAGGTTCTAAAGATCACTTTCCTGGGTTAAACGGCTCTTGTGATTGCAAATATGCGTTTCCAGTTTTTCTTTTCGGGCCTAATATCAGCACCAAATTCTATATTGAATTTATCTGAAATTTCATTTTCATACACTGCATAGAATTCAGGATCAAAATTGGCATCTTTAAGATATTTAATCACGTGCATAACATCTCGTCCTTCACTAAGCCATTTATCAAAAACTTCATGTCTCATGCGAATTCCAAACGTGTTTATCCCCAGAAATTTCCATGTCTCTTTATGAAAAGCAATAGTCAGGCATATTTTTTCAGCAGTGTGTCTCCAATAAAAATGCTGTTCATATTCTTTTCTGCCATTGGTACTAAAAACCCACCCATAAGTTTGGTATTCTATGTCCAGAAATTTGGCGGAATTGAACCAGTGTCCCGGTTTGTATTCGGTCCTCTTCCCACAAATAGTCTGGGCAACAGTTTCTCCCATCATACGACCGGTATACCAAACAGCTTCAATTGGCCTGCGATTACCAATGGGTTCATGTTGTTCTGCACAATCTCCAATAGCATAAATATCTTCGATGTTAGTTTCAAGAAATCGGTTGACCTTAATTCCTCTACCCAACTCAATTCCAGAGTCATTTAAAAATGAGACATTAGGCGATACGCCGGGG
This sequence comes from uncultured Eudoraea sp., assembly GCA_964536335.1. GTDB lineage: Bacteria > Bacteroidota > Bacteroidia > Flavobacteriales > Flavobacteriaceae > Eudoraea. The sequence goes on from CAZHWD010000054.1 coordinate 8,850, forward strand.
GTCAATCCCACCATTTGACACTCAATGGTTTCACCCTTATCTGTCATAACGGCCTTTACTTTGCCGTTTTCATCGGCTAAAATTTCATTAAGATTTGTCTCCAGTTGAAGATCTATATGATGTTCCAGAATGTGTTCATTTAGCATTTTAGATTCTCCATCTGGAAGCACGATATCCCAAAAATTTTTTTCGCGGACCAGAAAAGTTACAGGAATATCTCTGCTTCTAAGCATTTCCGCCAATTCAATTCCAATTAATCCACCTCCAACTATAACGGCACGTTGGCACACTTCTTTATTGGGGGCATTAATTTCTAATAAATCGAGATCTTGTTTGGAATACAAACCCTGTACGCCGTTCAGATCCTGTCCTGGCCAACCAAATTTATTGGGTTTGGACCCGGTAGCCAGAATTAACTTATCATATTTTAATATGCGGGCGTCCTCAATTTGTAGTTCTTTTTTCTCATGATCTACCTTACTGACGTAACCCCGGATTAGATCTATCCTGTTTTTCTCCCAAAACCAGTCTTCATATGGCTTTATATGCTCAAACTTCATATGACCCATATAAACATACATCAATGCTGTTCTGGAAAAGAAATGAGCGGTTTCAGCAGAAATTATTATTATTCTCTTATCAGAATTCTTACGGATATGTCTTGCAGCTGTTACACCTGCCACTCCATTCCCAATAATTACAATATTTTCCATGCAGTTTATAGGTTGATAGGCATTAGGTCGAATATAAAGATAATAACTTAACACTACCTTTATATTTACACCAAGATTTATTACCTTATTTTTGTAAATGTCCTTTTATATCAACTATGAAGAGATTCGGGTTTTTACTTTTGCTCTTTCTTCAATTGTCTTGTACCAGCCAATCGGTTAATAAGATTAATGGAATAAGTTTTGTTGCTTCCCGGGATAAAGCCGTTCAGGAGCATGTAGATGCTTTCCTGAATATTCATGCAGATCATGCAGCTGTAATGCCATTTGGTTTTATAAGAGATATTTCAAGTCCGGAAATTATTTTTGACACGGACCGTCAATGGTATGGGGAAACCCAGGGTGGTGCCAAGCAGTACATTGAATTGTTGCGTGCAAACAAAGTTAAGGTGATGCTAAAGCCCCAAATCTGGATATGGCGCGGGGAATTTACAGGGGGTTTAAAGATGGAAACAGAAGAAGACTGGAAGATTCTGGAGGCGTCCTATGATAAATTTATGCTTACGTATGCCAAATTAGCCCAGGATACTAAAGCTGAAATTCTTTGTATTGGCACGGAACTGGAGCAGTTTGTGAAGAACAGACCAAAGTATTGGGAAGATCTAATTATAAAAATACGAAAGGTTTATAAAGGTAAGATAACCTATGCTTCAAACTGGGATGAATACAAACGTACACCCTTTTGGGAATCCCTTGACTATATTGGTATAGATGCTTATTTTCCTTTATCTGATGCTAAAACCCCAACGGTAGAGCAGTTAAAGGCAGGTTGGAAACCTTGGAAAGAGAATATTGCTGCTCTTTCGAAAAAAACCTCCCGCCCTGTACTTTTTACAGAATTTGGATATAGAAGTATGGATTATACCGCGAAAAAACCATGGCTTGTTGATCGAAATGAGGAAGGTGTAAACTTAGAAGCTCAGGTAAACGCTAAGAAAGCTATTTTTGAAGAATTTTGGCAAGAAGACTGGTTTGCAGGAGGGTTCGTTTGGAAGTGGTTTCTTAATCACGAAAAAGCCGGTGGTGGAATGGATAACAGATTTACGCCACAAAATAAACCTGCGGAAGAGATCATAAAATTATTTTATCTGACTAATTGATCACCATATTGTATTCGGATGTACTTGCAATTTGGCAACATTTTTGATAATCTTTGTAAAAATTGATTATTGTGCCTCAGAATTTTATAAAACTACTTTTAATACTCCTTTGGTTTCCACTCTTAACTTTGGTAGGACAGGATTCGCTGAAAACAGTTGTTGCTGAAAAAGGGGATGGTATTTACTCATTGCTTCGCAAGCAGGGAGTTGACCCTTATATAACTTATGATGATTTTATTGCTCTTAACCTGCCAAGACTAAGGGATAGTTTGCATTTGTATGAAGGAATGGCTTATATCATACCTAATACATCAGGAGATAGTCTGGAAATCGTTAAGGATGCAACTAAAATTGCTGGTATAAAAAATTCGGTAAAGGGTATTTCCTATGATATTTTTGGAGAGAAATATGCCGAGGTAATTGGTAAAAGCGAGCGTTTAAGTGGTACGGTATATTACTTAATTTCAGGACATGGGGGCCCTGATCCTGGAGCTATGACGCAATATGTTGGGAAATCAATTTCAGAAGACGAATATGCTTACGACGTGACCTTGAGATTGGCAAGAGAATTACTTTCCCATGGGGCACAGGTTTATGTTATTGTGCGTGATCCGGATGATGGTATTCGCGATGAGCGAATTCTGGAAATGGATAAGGATGAGTTAGTCTTACCTGATCAGACCATTCCTTTAGACCAAAAAAACAGGCTTGATCAACGGGTAGATGCCGTGAATAAATTATATCTGAAACATAAAGGTAAACATCAACGCCTTGTGGTTACTCATGTCGATAGCCGTAGTAAAGGACAAAACATTGATGTTTTTTTCTATTTCCACGAGAAAAGTAGTAATGGTAAAAGACTTGCTGAAAGTATTCATAATACATTTAAAAAGAAATACAAAAAATACCAACCCAATCGCAGCTATTCGGGAACTTTTGAAGACCGGAGTAATCTCTACCTTGTCAGGAAAACCTTGCCAGCAATGACATTTATAGAAATTGGGAATATTCGTAATAAAAAAGACCAACGCCGGATATTGGATTACGATAATAGGCAGGCTTTGGCAAAATGGATTTCAGAAGGAGTAATCCTTGACTACGAGACGAAATAGTTGCCTGCAAATCCACAGAATAAATTAGGTAGAAATTTTTCTTTTATAGTAGTGATACAACTGTTCGGGATCAGCCCCGAGATAATTCTTAAGATGAATTATTCCAAAGTAGAATTGAAGCTTTAGCTTACCAACTTGCTCATACTTACGCGCTGAAGTTTGCACTTTTTCTGGCAGGATTTTAAAATTAGTAAGCTCATAAAGACGGCTTGTAAATTCATTATCCTCATATATTTTGTAACTTTCATCATAGCCCCCCGAAGTATGGAACAATGCTTGGGTAATAAATAGGGATTGATCTCCACCTCTGCATATATTATGATTTATTCTGGTAAACCAGGAAAAGAATCTCAAAAACCGGCTATTACTATCAAATTTCATCCTAAAACATCCGGCTTCATCACCTTTTTGAATAGCATCTATGATAATCTTGTCAAAGTTTTTTGGAGGAAAAGTATCTACATGCAGAAAGTACAGAATTTCGCCTACGGCATGTTTAGCGCCAAAATTCATCTGTTTTGCTCGACCTTTTTCAGACCGGAGCACAACAGTATCAAATTTAAAAGCAGCTTCTCTGGTGCCATCAGTACTTCCACCATCTACTACAAGTATTTCTTTAATATTGGATGAACTTCCATTTTTCTGTATATACTCTACAAGCTTAACGATATACCGCTCTTCATTCAGAACAGGAATAATAATACTTATAGTGGGTTTATTACTTAATTTCATTTAAACTCCAATTGTATTTAAGATATTCAATTTTCGTATCAGGACTAATGGATGATTTTAAATATTTGTTCAAATAAACTATAAGCGAACCGTTATTTTCAAAGTCCTTTTTATACCATTTAAAAATCTTGGACAACTCCACTCTATTTTCAGATATAATATTTCGGCTGGGGTCATTTACAAAGTCTTTTGTAGCCCTATCCAATTGCTCATCCAGCTTATCTTTTGTATAGGCTTCGTTAAGTAATTTTGGGCATGAATATGAGGCGCAGTTTATGGCAAAATGAATGCGGGGTTCATTCATTTTTCTTAGGATCTTATGCTCAATTTCTCCTAATGAAATGAATTCTCCGCCATATTTGATCCACGCTTTGTCCCATGGTTTGTTTATGTCTGTTATGCTAGCTAAGGGATAGTTGTTCAAAATTAGTTTAACGGTGGCGGCATTGTAAAGATTAATATAATATGCCAGTTTTTTTTCTCTGGACCAGTTTTCATTTACCGTATTACTACCCAATTGCTCTAAGTACTGGTTTAGAGTTTCTGAATCCTTTTTAAATCCTCTATAGTCCACATTACCCTTTTCGTCAACGAAGCTATGTAGCAATCTGTCCCAGCTTTTATGGTCTACTTCTCTGCATGTCTGTTCAGTGGTAATTGGACTTAAAACTAATGGATCCGACCAATGTGAAATGGGTTGGAAAAGACAGAATAAAATCAGGTAATTTATTTGGAGCATTGCAAATTTTATAACTTTAGTTGATTTAGTAGTTTAATCCTTACATCAAATCCCAAATACTTTGCGAACTGAAATTTATTGTTCCTATTATTAAATGTGTTGCACTTAATTAGGGTTAAGGGACTATTACCATTTAATGTGATACAATTATAACTCATAATTCCCTTATCAATTCCATAAATAATTTTATCATTTTGGGTTCGGTTTCTTCGGCGACCTTAATTATTTCGTTAATATGGACGGGTTCCAGATTGTCGGGATCACATTCATCAGTAAGTACGGAAACGGCGACAACAGGGAGATTTAAATGGTTAGCCACAATTACTTCGGGCACCGTACTCATGCCAACGGCATCAGCCCCTATAGTTTTTAACATCCGATATTCCGCTTTTGTTTCCAATTGAGGCCCAACGACAGAGGCATATACACCACAATGTAATGTAATACTTTCACGGACTGCAATTCCTTTAATTTTTGTACACATCTCCAGATCATATGGCTGGCTCATATCTACAAAACGAACCCCAAAATTTGATACATTTTTAAATGCCAAAGGTGACCCACCTTGTAGATTAATATGATCTTCTATAAGCATGATATCACCCTTTTTATAGTTGAGATTAATTGCCCCGGCTGCATTAGAGATGAACAACTTTTTTATTCCCAGTTCTCGCATAACCCGAATGGGATAGGTAACATCATCAAATTCATAACCCTCGTAAACATGAAAACGACCTTGCATGACCACTACTTTTTTGTTTTCGAGTATTCCATAAATAAGCTTACCACTATGAAATTCAACGGTAGCTAATGGGAAAAATGGAATGTTATGGTAATGAGCTACAATACGAGATTCTATATGGTCCACCAGTCTGCCAAGCCCCGTACCAAGTACAATCCCTATTTCAGGACTTTCAAAGCCTTTATTTCTGAGGTAAAGAGATGATTCTTCCAGCTGTTTTTTGGTCATAGGCTCAAATATTCACAAAGGATTGAAATTCCTCAATACCTTTTAAATCTTCGTAGACGTCAATATCATTTTTGATTTGTAAGAGTTTAACCTTTTTATGTTTTAAGTTATTGAGCGTATCTTCCAGCACAGTTTCTGTGCCCCAGTTCTTGTTTTGGAATATCTCATTGTTCAAAGCCTTCATTCCTATGAGATAGTAACCGCCATCTGCCGCAGGACCTATAACAAAATCAAAGTTTTCCATTTCGGTAAAAGCTTCTTCAATGGTTTCACTATTTAAATTATAAATATCGCTTCCTATTATGATTATCTTCTTATAACCCTTTTGAAACCCGGATTTAAAAGCATTATACATACGTTCACCCAAATTATTACCTTCTTGCAACTGTTTTGTGAAATTGTCTTTATCCCATAAGTCATTTTCAGATACTTCTTCAGAATAATGAATTTCTTTTGAACAATTAAGGTCTTTAGTAATCTTAGCCGTATGCCGCAATAAGATCATATAAATATCTAATGCGGCCTGATTTCCTATAGTCGCCGCCAGTCTTGTCTTACACTTTCCTAATTTCGGGTTTCTAGTGAAAATAAGTAGTAATCTTTCTTTATTTTCTTCCAACTTGATATATAAATTAATCTTGATAAACTTTTTCTCCCTTGGTCAGGTATTTTCCCCATTGCTTACCAAAGGCGTGCACTTTTTTGGTTTTTTCACCTTTAATATTATAAATGGGACATCCCTGATTGCTCCATTCAAAAATTCCTCCATATAAATTTTTGGTATTGAAATAACCGGATTCCAAAAGTTCTTCTCCAATATTCTCAGATCTGACCCCTATGGAACAATAAACAACAAGCTTTGAATTTTTATTGGGATATTTATCTAGTACATCTGCCAATTTGAAATTATCATAACCCACCCAGACAGCATCTCTTAAATGGCTTACCTGGTATTCTTCCCATTCTCTTGTGTCCAAAATAATTTGGTTTTGTAAATTTTGCATTTCCTTCACAGAGATATAAGGGACACTTTCGCTATTATACCAATCAAGCGCTTGTTCAATTGAAGATTGTGCCTGAGCAGAGAGTAGTAGAAAAAAGAAACAGAGACATTTGAAAAAATAATGCATCGTAATGAATTAATCTATGTGCAAAGATACTCATTTGAGTAAAAAATTATCCCATGTAGTCGGGGTTTTCAGGTCCAATAAATAAAATGTATTTTTATAAAAATCAACTATTTGTTATGAGAACCTTTATCTTATATAGTATTCTGGGCATACTATTTTTTTCAATTTATTCCTGTAAAAACAAAGAGGAAGAAAAGAATACGGAAATGTCTTCTATGCCAGAATCAACCTTTTTTAAAGAGCCATACAGACCACAATTCCATTTCTCACCAACAGAGATGTGGATGAATGATCCTAATGGGCTAGTCTATAATGACGGGATATATCATCTTTTCTATCAGTATCACCCCGAAGATATTGTTTGGGGGCCTATGCACTGGGGGCATGCTACGAGCATGGATCTGGTGTATTGGGAACATAAGCCAATTGCTTTATTTCCTGATGAAAATGGATATATTTTTTCGGGCAGTGCAGTTATGGATCAAAATAATACGTCCGGCCTTGGCACACCAGATAATCCTCCTTTAGTGGCTATATTTACATATCACAATATGAACAAGGAAAAAGGTGGTTCGAATGACTTCCAAACACAAGGGATAGCTTATAGCCTTGATAATGCAGAATCATGGACTAAATATCAGAATAATCCTGTCCTGGGTAATGAGGGGATTCGCGATTTTAGAGACCCAAAAGTCTTTTGGCATGAACCAACTCAAAGTTGGATTCTTGTACTGGTTGCAGGTGACTATGCACAATTTTACAGATCTGCCGACCTAATTTCCTGGTCCTATCTAAGTGAATTTGGCAAGGAAACAGGTGCACATGGAGGGGTATGGGAATGCCCGGATCTTTTCCCACTAAAAGTCTCTGGTTCAGGGGAGGAAAAATGGGTTCTTATTATTAGCATAAATCCGGGGGCGCCTAACGGAGGTAGCGGGACCCAATATTTTATCGGTGAATTTGACGGCACCACATTTACCTCTGATCAACTGGCAGAAAAATGGATAGATTGGGGAACAGATAATTATGCAGGGATAACGTATAATAATGAACCAAATAACCAGCGGATATTTATCGGATGGATGAGTAATTGGGCCTATGCCAGTGATACACCAACAAAGGAATGGAGAAGTGCAATGACTGTTCCAAGAAATTTATCACTTATTAAATTGGGGAATTCGTATGAATTGGCCAGTTACCCAATGGATGATTTTGGGACCGTCTTTAAATCGGAAATAAAAAAGGATATTGAACTGGCAACTGGGGAGTCAGATACTATCAATTTTGACAACTATAATCAATCAGAAATTAGGTTTAATTCCACGAATCGAAATTTTGAATTTTCTTTTAATAATAGTTTAGACGAGGAATTGGTATTAACCTTAGACGGGGATCAGGAATTGTTTTTATTAGATCGAACTAAGTCGGGCAAAACCACTTTTAAAGAAGAATTTGCTAAAGATGTACAAAAAATGCCGATCTCTAATATGCCTGAAGGGGAAATTGAAGTCCGGATTTTGGTGGATTGGTCGTCAATAGAAGTCTTTATAAATAATGGGCAATATGTAATGACCGCACAAATATTTCCTAATGAACCTTATACGAATCTTATTTTCAAGAATTCCTCTTCCTCAGTATTGATTATTAATGCGTTAGAGGTAAATAGGGCAGAATCTATCTGGTAGGGATTTAGGTATATTGATTTAAGATTCCATACATAAGCCCCCTCAACTCGGCGAGGCCCTTGAGACGTCCAATGCCGGAATAACCCGGATTTGTCTTAATATTCAGATCGTTTAACAATTGCTGCCCATGATCTGGTCGCATAGGTAGTTGCTTATTTCTTTTTTTCTGCAATTGAAGGAGCTCTTTCACCACCCCGTACATGGGCACGTCACCTTCTAAGTGGCAGGCTTCATAAAAGTTACCATCTACATCCCGTCGGGTACTTCTAAGATGAACAAAGTGAATATGATCTCCGTAATCCCTTATGATTTGTATCAGATTATTATCTTCTCTTACCCCCAGGGAACCGGTACAAAATGTAATCCCATTATTGGGGCTGTTGTTTTCTGATAAGATTCGCTTTATGTCCATAGAGGTACTCATAATTCTTGGTAAACCGAGAATGGGATAAGGGGGATCATCCGGATGGATGGCCAGAAAAACATTATTTTCCTCAGCAACAGGAAGTACCTCATTCAGAAAAAGATGCAGGTTTTTTTCCAAAATAGCGCTATCAATATTTTGATAATTGTCCAATGCAAGTTGAAATTCATCCAGGGTATAACCAACTTCTGCCCCGGGGAGGTTATCCAGGATGGTCCTTTTTAGCTTTTCTATCCCTTTGGCATCCAAACTTGAATAATAAGATTCGGCCTTTTTAATAATGTGGGGAGGATACGAATCCATGGCTCCTTTTCGCTTCAGAATAAAACAGTCAAATGCGGCCAGGGCTCTCATTTCAAAATTTAATGTCCTTGCACCATTTGGAAGTTCATGATCCAATTCTGTACGTATCCAATCTAAAATGGGCATAAAATTGTAGCAGATAATATTGATACCCTCGGAGGCCAGATTTTTGATTGTTTTCTTGTAGTTTTCTATAAGTTCCTGAAAATTACCACTACGCCTCTTAATAAATTCATGAACTGGAACACTTTCTACAACAGACCATCTAAGTCCGGCATCTTCTATGAGACGTTTTCGGTTATGTATTTCCTCAATGCTCCATATCTTACCATTTGGTATTTCATGTAAAGCTGTTACAATACCGGTTGCTCCTGCCTGACTTATGTCACTTAAGGTTACCGGGTCATCAGGTCCGTACCATCTCATTGTTTGTTCCATTGTTTTCATACGCCCGAATATGCATTAAAACCACCATCTACCGGAATAATTGATCCTGTTACAAATTTTGACGCATCACTACATAGCCATTGAAGTACACCAAAGAGTTCTTCGGGATTACCAAATCTACCCATTGGGGTATTAGCTATAATTTGTTTGCCACGTTTTGTTAATTGGCCATCTGCCTCCGTAAGTAGCGTACGGTTTTGTTCTGTTAAAAAGAAACCGGGCGCAATAGCGTTTACTCTTAATTCCGCACTGTGTTTATCACAAAATTCAATAGCTAACCATTTGGTCAGGTTATCAATAGCCGCCTTTGCTGAGCCGTATCCCAGTACGCGAGTTATAGGCCTTTGAGCTGCCATGGAAGAAATATTAATGATACTTCCTTTCAAATCTTTCAGAAACAAGGGCAGGAATGTTTTTATAGGAAGAAAAGAGCCCATATAATTCAACTCCATTACTTTATTCAGATCATCTATCCCCGCATCCAATATGGTCTGTTCAGGAGTAATCACTGCCCCAACCATATTTCCGCCTGCCATATTGATCAAGATATCTATTTTTCCAAATTTGTCTTTAAGCTCTAATTTTGCACGCTCTAAATCCTGCTCATTAGTTACATCGGCAATTAAGGGAAATACCTTATGCCGCGTACCCTTAATTTCCGCGATCAGCGAATTTACTTTATCCGGATTCCTTCCCAGTGCAACTACCCTGGCATCTTGTCTCGCCAGATAGTCAGTCATAGCGGAACCTAATACACCGGTTGCACCACTAATTACTATAATTTTGTCGACTACAGAAAACAATTCAGACATTGATAATATGTTAAGTGTAATTTCTTTAGGTCACTCAAGAAAACAGATTCCTGGATTCCGGTTGTTATCTCCAAATATAACTTAAGAAAGTTAAATTCCTAAAGTACCCCTCAAACTAAAATCGAAAATAAGCCTTTGCGTTATAGTAGCAAATGTCTGACACAATTTTGCCCAACCATTTTTCGTCTTCCGGTAATTCTCCCTTTGCTACGTCATTACCAATAAGATTGCAGAGTACTCTCCTAAAGTACTCATGTCTGGGAAATGACAGAAAACTGCGGGAATCTGTTAACATCCCAATAAAACAACTAAGCAGACCAATATTGGAAAGAGAGTTCAATTGTTTTTCCATGCCATCTTTTTGGTCCAGAAACCACCAGGCAGAGCCAAATTGAATTTTGCCTTTTACGCTTCCATCGTTAAAATTTCCGATCATCGCGGCGATAACTTCGTT
>CAZHWD010000055.1:0-9404 GCA_964536335.1 uncultured Eudoraea sp.
ATCCTTTTTTGCTACCATCTTGAGCACAGTTGAAAGAATAGCAAAAAAGATACAGCGAAAAGCCCGGTGCTCTGCAGCCCTAAATTACTTAGGGCGAAGGAGGAAGCGCCATAAATATATAGTACGCAAAAACCCAGGGAACTACCCCTGGGTTTTACGCACTAATACAACTAAGATGTTAGGTTTAACGTAAGCGATCGACAGATTTTACAAGATCTTCATCCTTTTTTATGGCCCTGTTGGCCAGGACTAAAAAAACGATAGAAAATACAGGAATCAGCATCCCAATACCCTTCTCAGAGACCGAGGTCTCTCCGGATAAGTTTAGTGATCGGTAAACGAAAAATCCCAGTAAAAAAAAATTTAATATTATATTCAACCTGTTAAAAACAAATTGATTTTTACGGTTCTTGAATAAAAAAATAGTGATAAGCGCCAAGGCTGAAGAAGTTGCAAAAATAACTGCAACCCAACTGATATCCATCGCAAAAACCGTATTTCCTTCAATTCCTGTCCAAAGGCTTAAATAAAAAGGTAACGCTCCGGTAAAGAGAGCCACCAAAATCATATAAACGGTTTGTATGCGTTGAATCATAGTTAATCTAAAAATAGAAGTGCAAAAATACATGTCTTTTAAAACATTACCATAAAATTTAAAATAAAAATAGCTTCCCAGTGGTATAAGATCATGGTATCAGCTATGTCTTAGCCGTTTAGAACCAATCTATTTGTGTAAATCATATGCCAAAACGAAAAGAGGAAGAAATAAATTAATAAGTAATAAGAGATGATTTGTTTAAAATAATTTGTATCATTGTGACGTTATAAGTTATAACACCTACCTATTGGGATCTCAATCCCATGTAATACCCAAAAAAACAATATACTCCAATTTTTATATACTATAATTTATTTTATACTCAATGTTTGAGATTTCAAATTTAAAAGCAAAAAAGCTGCCTGAGCTTCAGGATATTGCTAAAGATTTAAGCGTCCCCAAATACAAGACCTTAAAAAAACTGGATTTGGTTTACCAAATCCTTGATCTTCAAGCCAGTAATCCCAAAGCTGTGCAGGCTGCTTCGGTGGTCGTAAAAGAAAAAACACCACCAAAACCGCACAGACAACATGTTCCTAAGGAAAGTTTTAAGACTGCTCCTCAGAAAAAACGTACTTCTGCAGAGAAGGGGGTAAAACATGAACCAAAACAAGAAGGTTCTCAACAAAAAAGCCCTTCATATCAGGGCAATAAAGAACAATCTAAAAATAACCCTCAACACAACAAGGGCCAACATAACAAAAAGATTCAGCATCATAAGAACGGACAAGATAGTAAGGGCAGTAATTTTGATAAGGACCTAAAAAATAAATACAAGCAACCTGAATACGAATTTGACAGTATTATTGAAAGCGAAGGCGTTCTTGATATTATGCAGGATGGTTACGGATTTCTTAGATCTTCAGATTACAATTACCTCTCTTCTCCCGATGATATCTATGTTTCCCAATCACAAATAAGGCTTTTTGGTCTCAAAACGGGAGATACTGTTTTAGGAAATGTACGTCCACCTAAAGAAGGAGAAAAATATTTTCCATTAATAAAGGTGAATAAAATAAACGGAATGGACCCTCAGGTAGTTAGAGACAGAGTTTCTTTTGAGCACCTGACTCCTTTGTTCCCACAGGAAAAATTTAATTTGGCAGAACGCCAAAGCAATCTATCCACAAGAATTATTGACTTGTTTTCTCCTATTGGAAAAGGACAACGAGGAATGATCGTTTCCCAGCCAAAAACGGGGAAAACCATGCTTTTGAAAGATATTGCGAATGCCATTGCAGCCAATCATCCTGAAGTATATCAGATTATTCTACTGATAGATGAACGTCCGGAGGAAGTAACGGATATGCAGCGTAACGTAAGTGGTGAAGTTGTTGCCTCCACTTTTGACAAGGAAGCCACTGAACATGTGCGTGTGGCCAATATAGTTTTGGAAAAGGCAAAAAGACTGGTAGAATGCGGACATGATGTTGTAATCCTATTAGATTCCATTACACGTCTTGCTAGAGCCTACAATACTGTTCAACCTGCTTCCGGTAAGGTGCTAAGTGGTGGAGTAGATGCGAATGCTCTGCATAAACCCAAACGCTTTTTTGGAGCAGCACGTAATATTGAAAACGGTGGTTCTTTATCCATAATTGCTACGGCCCTTACGGAAACCGGATCTAAGATGGATGAGGTTATTTTTGAGGAATTCAAAGGTACCGGTAATATGGAATTACAATTAGACAGACGAATAAGTAACCGTAGAATTTTCCCTGCCATAGATCTAATTTCATCTTCTACAAGAAGGGACGACCTTTTATTAGATGAAAATACAATTCAAAGAATGTGGATAATGCGTAAGTATCTTGCCGACATGAATCCGGTTGAGGCCATGGAATTTATGGAACAACGTATTAAACAATCCAAAAATAATGAGGAGTTTCTATTGACTATGAGTCAGTAAAAAATATCTCTTCTCATACTAAATCCCAATGGCTATTGATCATTGGGATTTTTTATTTCGAATAAGTTCTACATCTAATAGGTTACGCCCCTATCATAATAGCTCGATATTACAAGACTCAATACGATTTGACTATTCCCTGGGTAAGAAATGTCCAAGTGCTTTTAATTATCATAATGTATGACTATTTTGCTTTCGGATTTATAATAATGAGAATACGAAAGCTATTAATCAAATAACTCAGTTATGAAAATTTTAATTATCGGAGGAAACGGAACGATTGGAAGTAAAGTTAGTTCTTACTTTTCCATAAAGCACGAAGTTCTAATAGCCGGGAGAACCACAGGTGAAGAGGTCGTAGATATTTCAAACAGCGAAACAATTAAAGCTCTTTTTAAAAAAATTGGCAAACAGGATGCTATCATATGTACTGCCGGTGAAGCAAAATGGGCTCCGTTCAATGATCTTTCTGAAGAAGATTTTTATATTGGAATACGAAGTAAGTTAATGGGACAGGTGAATCTGGTAAGAATTGGCAGAAAGTATCTTAATCCTAATGGTTCTATAACCTTAACCACAGGTATTCTTGCAGACGATCCCGTAATAATGACGACAAGTGCGGCAATGGTTAACGGAGCTATTCATAGTTTTGTCAAGTCAGTGGCCCTTGAACTTGATAATGGAATTCGTGTAAATGCAATATCCTCTGGCCTCGTTGAAGAATCCCTGGATAAATACAGGGATTATTTCCCCGGCCATAGCCCCATACCTATGGATAAAATGTTAAGGGGATATATTAGAAGTGTGGAGGGTAAAGCTAATGGTGAGATAATTCGAATTTATGACTAAGCCTATACTCAGCTGCTCAGAATTTGCCGTGTATCTTATTAAATGATATTCCTATAGGGGTTTTGGGCTTATCAAAAATTCCAATATGAAAATTTACCTACCACACATATGGCAGTATTCCCGGGGACTTTCTTTATAAGAGTGAAAAAACAATAAAACATAGAAATAAGCACTACAATCCATAAAAAAGCCCCAACCATTAGGCAAGGGCTTTAATAGATTATTATATTAATGCTTATAGTGCAGCAATATGTCTGGTAAGTTTACTTTTTAAATTAGCCGCTTTATTCGCGTGTATAATATTGCGCTTAGCAAGCTTGTCTATCATGCTCACAACAGTTGGCAATAAGGTTTGCGCCTTCTTTTGGTCGGTCTCACTCCTTAATTTTTTAATTACATTTCTTGTTGTTTTGTGCTGATATCTGTTACGTAATCGCACAACTTCGTTTCTTCTGATTCTCTTTAATGCCGACTTATGATTTGCCATCTTTTTATATATTTTATTTATTCGGGCTAAATATTTTTTTTGTAGCCCGTAGGGGAATCGAACCCCTGTTACCAGGATGAAAACCTGGCGTCCTAACCCCTAGACGAACGGGCCATTATTTTATTTTAAATGCTCCTGTAATAAATGAGCCATCTATTTTTCAACTATCCTCATTTACCACAATTCAATATTTCAGTATTCTTTGTAGCCCGTAGGGGAATCGAACCCCTGTTACCAGGATGAAAACCTGGCGTCCTAACCCCTAGACGAACGGGCCCTTAGATCACATAAATGCGGATGCAAAAATACAATTATTTTTTACTATACCAACTCCATTATATTTTTTTTTGACTACACTTAATACGCCTTGGCAAAGAGTACCCTTTTTGAAGAAGGTTTTCCGGTAACCATGCAGCTACCAGCTTCCTCAATGTAGTCTAACGGAATACATCTAATTGTTGCTTTTGTCTCTTCTTTTATCTTATCTTCTGTAGCCGAAGTACCATCCCAATGTGCTGAAATGAAGCCTCCTTTCTGATCTAAAACCCTTTTAAATTCTTCATAGCTATCAACTGTGCTAATATGTTCCTCCCTATAATTTCTGGCTTTTTCAAATATATTTTGCTGTATGTCTTTGAGTAAAAACTCAATTTTTTCAACTACCTCATTTGCTTCTACAATTTGTTTCTCCAGCGTATCTCTGCGTGCCAATTCATAGGTTCCATTCTCCATATCGCGTTGCCCAATAGCAATTCTCACGGGTACTCCTTTTAATTCATATTCATTAAATTTAAACCCGGGTTTATGGGTATCGCGCTTGTCGTATTTAACGGAAATCCCTTTATTTTGCAATTCTTTTACCAATGGATCTATCCTATCGGAGATTGCATCTAATTGTTCTAACCCTTTGTAAATAGGCACTATAACCACCTGTATTGGGGCCAGTTTAGGAGGTAAAACCAAACCATTATCATCACTATGCGTCATAATAAGAGCACCCATCAGGCGCGTAGAAACACCCCAGGAAGTGGCCCATACGTATTCTTGTTTTCCTTCCTTGGTTGCAAACTTTACATCAAATGCCTTGGCAAAATTCTGGCCTAAAAAATGCGATGTTCCGGCTTGTAGTGCCTTTCCATCCTGCATCAGAGCTTCTATGCAATAAGTTTCTATTGCCCCAGCAAAGCGTTCACTTTCTGTTTTTGTTCCTTTAATAACAGGGACGGCCATGTGATTTTCGGCAAAATCTGCATATACATTCAGAATCAATTCAGATTCTTCTACTGCCTCCTTTTCGGTCTCATGTGCCGTATGCCCTTCCTGCCAGAGGAATTCAGTCGTGCGAAGAAACAAACGTGTTCTCATTTCCCATCGTACCACATTGGCCCATTGGTTAATTAAGAGCGGAAGATCTCTATAGGACTGAATCCACTTTCTGAAGGTGTCCCAGATAATGGTCTCGGAGGTTGGCCTTACAATAAGTTCTTCTTCCAGTTTAGCATCTTCATCAACTATAAGGCCACTGCCATCTTCAGCATTTTTTAGCCTGTAATGAGTTACTACAGCACATTCCTTTGCAAATCCCTCAACATGACTGGCTTCTTTGTTCAGATATGATTTTGGAATAAACAGAGGGAAATATGCATTCTGATGCCCGGTGTCTTTGAACATCTTGTCCAGACCCGCCTGTATTTTTTCCCAAATGGCGAAGCCATAAGGTTTTATTACCATACATCCCCTAACACCTGAGTTTTCGGCCAAATCAGCCTTTATCACGAGTTCATTATACCATTTGGAATAATCCTCGCTCCTTTTAGTTAAATTTTTTCCCATCAAATATACTTTGGCACAAATCTTGTGTCCTTATTATCGAAATAGTTCGGTAAAACTAACTATTTTTAAAATGTTCAACAATATAAATTTAATGCGATGATACAATCTCTACCCCTACCTAAATTAATAAAGGCTACAACGCTCCTTGTTGCAGGCATATTATTGGTTTCCTGTGGTTCCTATCAGGAGGCTTCTTATTATGATAATGATGGTATCTATGCTGCAGAGACCCAACAGGTCTATACAAAGAAAAAGAAACAGCCTAAACAGCAAAGTGATGGTATTTATGGTGATTATTTTGGCCAGAAAGCAGGTCAAATAGATGAATACATGGAGGATGAAGTCTTTACGGATGTAGATGATTATTATGGTGGAGAAGTAGAAAATGACAGTCTTGTAGTTGTGCCGGAAGGAAATTACTACGAAGGTTACAATGATTATGCTGGTTATGCCGGATGGGGAGATAATCAATCCGATGTTATCATAAACAATTACGGCAACTACGGTTGGGGTTGGGGTGGTATTGGTATTGGAATTGGTATTGGCTGGGGCTGGGGTGGTTATGGCTGGGGCTATCCAGGTTATGGTTATGGCGGATATTACGGCGGATATTGGGGCTATCCGTACTACGGTTACGGTTACGGTTACGGTTATGGTTATCCATACTATGGTTATGGCTACGGTTATGGTTATCCATACTATGGTTATGGCTACGGTTACGGCTACGGCTACGGAAGATATTCATACAATAGTAGTAGAAGGGGTTATTACGGCAATGATTATAATAACGCTTTGACTTCAAATTCCCTTAGAGGAAGGTCTAATCTCACAACCTCGGGCCGAGGAAGATCGAGTGCAACATCAGGAAATGGAAGAACAGCTTCCAGTACGAGGTCTAATGCTGCAAGATCAGGCACAAGTAGAACTGCTTCCTCAGCACGAAGTTCCGGTGCCTACAGATCAGGGACAACTGCAAGAAGAACAGTTAGCGCTGATGCCATTGCAAGAAACAGAGCATATAGAACAAGCAGAAGTACCAGATCTGTTCCGGGATATTCAAGTAGTGCACGAAATGGCAATACCTATAGGAGATATTCTCCCGGAAACAGTACATATAGCAGGGGCGCAACAACAAATAGATCAAGCACAGCAAGAAGGTCTTATGGAAGTTCTACACAACGAAGTTCCGGATATTCCAGGTCGTCTTCCTCCATGCCTAGAACCTCCGGCTATAGTTCCGGAAGAAGTTCGGGTTCTAGAAGCTCATCCGGCTATCGAAGTTCTGGGTCCAGGAGTTCCGGAAGTTCAAGGGGCTATAGAAGTTCTGGAGGGTCCAGAAGCTCAAGTGGCTACAGAAGTTCCGGGGGGTCTTCAAGATCTTCTGGCAGCATGCGAAGTTCGGGTGGTGGTTCAAGAAGTTCCGGTGGAGGCATGAGAAGTTCCGGGGGTAGTTCTAGAAGTTCTGGTGGAAGCAGGGGCGGCAGACAATAATTCCAAAAATCAGTAGTATTAAATTCTTATAAAATGAAAAGAAATATAATTTTCATCCTGGTATTGATATGTGGGACGGTAAGCGCTCAAAATATTGAGGATGTACTCAGATACAGTATTGAAAACACTCAAGGTACAACTCGTTTCCAAGGATTAAGTGGAGCTTTTGGAGCTTTGGGAGGAGATCTTTCAGCATTGAATATCAATCCTGCAGGTTCGGCTGTTTTCAATAATAGTCAATTTACTATGACGGGAGTAAACTACAACCGCAACAACGATGCGACCTATTTTGGGAGAACAACGAATGACCGCCTAAATTCATTCAAAATTAATCAGATAGGGGGTGTTTTGGTATTTAAAAACATTAATAATAGTTCAGATTGGAATAAATACTCATTAGCCTTCAACTATGACCTGGTACAGAATTTTAATAATGAATTTTTTGCCTCCGGGAATGGTAATGAAGGTATTGACAACTACTTTCTTGCTTTTGCTCAGGGCCAGCCGTTAGGTCCCTTGTTTGTTCAGGATGGAGAGTTAATTGAAGAAGCCTATCTGGATATAGGGAGTAGTCTTGGATTTGGACCGCAGCAGGCATTTTTAGGTTTTCAAGCCGGGATAATTGATCCGGTAGATATTGATGATGACAACAACACCCAATATATTTCTAATGCTGAATACAACACTGTAAATCAGCAATTTTTGCAATCTACCGGTGGCTATAACAGCAAGTTCACCTTTAATTTTGGCTCGCAATACAAGGATTTTCTATCTATAGGCGCTTCATTGAATTTTCATAGTATATATTATGAGAAATACACTCAATTGAGCGAGAGCGGTTATGACACGGGATCAGAAATTCAATTTATTAATTTTGATAACCTGCTGACTACAAGAGGAAGTGCGTTCTCCTTCAGCTTAGGACTCATCGCAAAATTGAATAAATATATAAGAATGGGGGCAAGTTATCAATCTCCTACATGGTATGATTTAAGTGATGATTTTTCACAAAGAATTAATTCGGATTCCCCTGTTAGAAATCCGGATATAACATTTATAGATTTCAACATTGTCAATATTTTTCCGGATTATAATGTAAAAAGTCCAAGCAAGTTTAATGGCAGTATGGCTCTTGTCTTTGGCCCCAATGGACTTTTAAGTTTTGATTACAGTTATCAGGATATGTCCAAAGCCGAATTGAGGCCTACGTCAGATGCAAGTTTTGCCACAGTTAATTCGGAAATAGCCAGTGAACTTAGATCGGTATCTACTTTTAAAGTTGGCGGGGAATACCGCATAAAACAATTAAGTCTGCGCGGAGGCTATCGCTATGAACAAAGTCCTTACGGAAACAATATTACTGTTAGCGATTTAAATGGGTTTTCTGCGGGAATAGGTTATAACTTCGGAGGCAGCAGATTTGATTTTACTTACAGCAGGTCTGAAAGAGATGGTAATGTTCAAATTGCTGATGTAGGAATAACAACCCCGGTAAGCTTAAATGCCGTTATGAATAATTATAGTTTCGGATACACCATTAATTTCTAAACTCAAATAGTAAAGAAAAAACCCCTGAACTATTTCAGGGGTTTTTTTTATCTCACAAGTGAAAAATGAGTTCGTATGGAATTGGCCACCTGCACGCCGTCTTCATCACGGGCATAATCCAGGCGGAACCAATAATCAGATGAGGGCATGGGCCTTCCGTTAAAAGTCCCGTCCCACCCTATGGTAGTTTCATCCAGTTGTTTTAATAATTTGCCGTAACGGTCAAAAATAAAAACCACCGGATCTGAAAGTGTCTCAATTCCCAGAATGTTCCAGGCATCGTGAATACCATCACCATTGGGTGTAAAAAACTTAGGGTATCCCACTACTAAAAATTCAATGGGCTCCGTGGTTCCACATCCATTCTTATCATTTATTATAACGGAATTCAATCCGGGCGGAATATCCAGAAATACAGATTCATCCTGAAATTCACCTCCATTTATAGCGTATTCATACTCGCCATCACCATCTACAAAAAACTCTACATTATTACTATCGGATAAGTCGTCCAAAATAACTATCCCATCCGGGTCCGGTAACAAAACCGGAATTCCATAATATGTGATTAAAATATCATCTGTAATAGTAGTGGCAAGTGTAGTTAAGATTGAAACATAGTATCTCCCTGAGGTGGGGCTGCTTACTACCAATTCTGCACCAAGGGGTCCTGATCCTGCAAGGGTTGC
>CAZHWD010000056.1:0-2625 GCA_964536335.1 uncultured Eudoraea sp.
AAATGTTGTCAATATTAACAGCGGCACTTTAAATGCAAAAGGGGTAAAGGAAGTAGGGATGGTTTTTAAGATTGCCTTTGAAAACATCAATTTTAATACACGATGGATTGAAATGCCGGAAGAAATGAATAGGGCCGGTCACTTCTTTGCAGAAACAGAAGGTACAAAGGGTAAAAAACTATTGCTGATTGGTCATTTGGATACAGTATTTGAAGAAAACAGCCCTTTTCAGGAATTTGAGCGAGTTAATGACAGTATTGCTCACGCGCCCGGGGGTAATGATATGAAAGGCGGTGATGTAATTGTCCTTTATGCATTAAAGGCTTTGTATGCTAATGGACTGCTGAATGATGCCCAGATAATAGTCGCATTTACCGGTGATGAAGAAAGTACGGGTAAACCTCTGGAAATAAGTAGAAAAGATTTAATTGAAGCGGCAAAGAGAAGCGATATTGCACTGGGGTTTGAGACTTCTACGGGGTTTAATTATGCTACCGTAGCCAGGAGAGGCGCTTCCGGATGGCAGGTTGATGTTGAGGGAAAGCGCGCCCATAGTTCAGGCATATTTAATGAGCGGGTCGGGGCCGGTGCCATTTTTGAAATGTCAAGAATATTAAATGCATTTTATAAAGAGGTTCGAGGTGTAGAATACCTCACTTTTAATCCGGGAATATTAATGGGTGGTACTTTTGTTGATTATGATACGTCTACTGGCAAGGGGGAGGTCTTCGGGAAAAGTAATGTTGTCTCACAAACAGCCATGGTAAGAGGAGGCCTCCGTTTTATTTCTGAAGAACAAAAGGAAGATGCAAGGAATAAAATGAGGGAAATTGTTTCTAATAATCTGCCTCAGACATCGGCAACAATAAGCTTTACAGATAGTTACCCTGCAATGGTGCCCACTGAAGGAAACAACAGGCTCTTAGCGGAGTTAAATCAGGTAAGTCTGGACCTGGGTCAGGGCGAGGTAATAGGTTATGATCCGGGTAAAAGAGGCGCTGCAGACACATCTTTTGTGGCGGAATATGTTGATTGCCTTGATGGTTTAGGTACTATGGGAAGCGGAGCACATACACCTGAAGAGACCGTAAATTTGAACACTATAGAAGACCTTACAAAGAGAACGGCAGTACTTATTTATAAATTGATAAATCAATAATATTTGGAAAATCTTAGCTCAGGAAAAGCAGCAGTTAGAATAGAGGAAGGTGAATTAGTAAGTTACCAACTAAACAATTTTGAATATATTCATCAAAAAGGGAGTCCGGGTTGGCCCAACTCGGATATTGAAATGTTTCCTGTAATAGGTCCGACCGCTGAAGCTGGTTTCCGGGTTCAAGTTCCAAAAGGGAATGCTATTCAGGACCAGCATGGATTATTGCGTGAATTGGATTATAAGCTTCTTTCCAATACAGAAACAACAGTTCAATATGTAAAATCTTATAAGGCAGGGACTGTTATAAAAAATTCTAAATTTCCCGATAAATCTACGGCACAATTACTTATCTGGCCCTATAGTTTTGAATTTTACAAGAGTTTTAAACTCTCTGATACAGATCTGGAGATTAGCTTTAGAATTTCCGCAGAAAAAGATATGCCATTTATGCTGGGGTATCATCCGGCATTTAAACTATCTACAGATAATCCCATTGTAATTGCAGGAGATCAGACCATTTCATTGGATTCTGTTAGGGAAGCCGGGAGTAGGGCCCTTGAAGTGGCAGATTGCCAAAGTATTGTTTTAAAAGATCAAAAAAAGTTAAATATAAAAACAGAAGGTTTCCGACATTTTATGATGTGGACAGAGGTTCCGAATATGATATGTATTGAGCCCATAACCTTTTATCCCTACGCAGTTGAACAATCACAATTGAATGAAGGGTTTGATTACTTAACTGATGATGACAGGAATTTTAAAGTCATTTTAATTCCATAATTTAATAAGCTGTTTATAAGAGCCAAGAATCTGATTTAATACAAATAATCTAAAAAAATGAGAGTACTGTTAGAGCGTCATTACGCTTATCTTTTTGAACCGGAACTGTTAGATGAGATAGAAGCTGCAGGAAAATGCAAACTCATAAAACAAGGTGAACGTTTATTGGATATAGGCCAGGACATAACTGTTATGCCCTTAATTTTTAGTGGAGCAATAAAGATTCTCAGAGAAGATGATCACGGTGATGAATTACTTCTTTATTTTATTGAAAAAGGGGATACCTGTGCCATGACATTTTCCTGTTGCATGGGGAGCGGTAAAAGTGAGATCAGAGCAATTGCTGAATCAGATACAGAGTTATTAATGATTCCTATAGAAAAAATGGATGAGTGGATGGTGAAATACCAAAGCTGGAGAGAATTTATTTTGGATAGTTACCATACCAGAATGTCAGAATTGCTGGAAACGATAGATACTTTAGCATTTATGAAAATGGATGAACGCTTAATGAAATATCTTAAAGACAGAGCAATGGTAACCAATGATGACATAATATATTCAACACATCAGGATGTGGCACATGATTTACATACCTCACGCGTAGTGGTGTCAAGGTTGCTTAAAAGTTTAGAGAAAGAAGGTAAAATAAAGTTGAGTCGCAATCATATAAAGGTTATTGAATTATA
>CAZHWD010000057.1:0-2375 GCA_964536335.1 uncultured Eudoraea sp.
GCATCCGTCTTGTTATGCAATTTCGTTCATCCCTTATTAACATGAAGAGTATTGAGGAGAACCACCATCAACTATGTTTGCCCCAAAATAGAATCTAGAAATATTTGCCCAATATCCAGCGGTTTCACACATTCGGCAGGGCTTTGACGTTGAATAAAGCTCACACCCCGAGAGATCATTTTTTTTTAGATTACGGCATGCGTCCCGGATAGCTTCTATCTCTGCATGGGCTGTTGGATCATAATTTACAATAACTTTACTAGGTCCAAGCCCCACAATGTTCCCTTGTTTCACAATAATTGCTCCAAAAGCTTGATCCCCTGCCTCAATTGCGATCTGTTTCATTTTAAAGGCTTTTTTCATAAAGTCATTTTGGGTGGATGTCTTAGAAAGGATGGCACTTTCATCTGACTGACTGAAAACTATGTTTTTAATAGGTAGCAAGGTAATGATTGTTGAGAAGCCTAATAGTTGAAGTGTTTGTTTAATGATCATACGTCGGTGGGGGCTCGTTTTTTCCAAATCGTTGTTATTGTCCATTTCGATTCCCTTATCAATTTCTATATTTTATTTATTACAGACTCTATCCAAAATCATAACGTTTTGAGATAACCAGCGAGCCACATAATTTCCAAGCGAGCGCGGCCTTTACGTAAAACCGCATAGTTTTTCCCGTCTGGTTCATCCCTTGGTTAGATGATATGAAGGATGGCACTGGAGTTTTATCTAATCATATTTCTTCCGTACCTTCAGGAACCACTCCATAAACTTTTGTTAGAACATCGTTGGGGGACAAATAATAGCCATTTTCTATCAACCAACATTTAAATAGACCAGAAGAAAATATATCACAGATACATTGAAATTCTAAAAACTATCAAATTAACCGAGAATATTTCAGATATTTAACCAACAAATCGGTTTGGAAAAACGCCAGCTTTTTCGAATCCGTGTTCATTCCATTATTGGGTGATCAGTTTTCTTAATCGAATGTGGTCATTATCTTATCATAACAAGATTGGCAGAGTCCGTGCGTAAGTTTTGGCATTCGTTCTTTTTCAAATAGTTTCAATTTAATTATAGCACTTTCAACCTCTGCCCACTCAGTGTCTGATACAGCAATTTTCTTGCACATACTGCATATTCGGACGATTTCATCCGACCTTTCTATATCATTTTTCAGCAATACAACGGTTTCTCTTGATTCTGTTCGGACAACTTGGCTCCAAAACTCCACTGCCTTATGCTTCAAAGGAATAATCGATAGATCAAGAAACCGACGTTTCTCTGGAGAGTCGCATCGATATCCAAAGGTTGAAGCCCGCATACGGTCTCTAGCTCTTCTAAGTATGATTTTATATAAATATTTAGTCTCCAGGCCCGTGATAAAATCGAACAAGGGCGATCCGATAACATTTATTGGTTTGCAAATTTCGCCACCAAAATTCTCCTCGGCAAAGATCTGCCAATTATCACTCAACCGGTCAATTATGTTTTTGTTGTCTATCCGGTAGATGATAGTCTCTTTACTATTATTTGTTTCCATTCTCCTTTCTGGGCCTCCAAGTCTGTTTGGAGCTATTGATTAATTGCACGATAATCTTTCTGCTTTTAGCGCACAGTAGGCAAATTTGAGATCTACTGTCTAAATAGCGCTGCGGAAAAAGAAATAAGCGCTTAGCGGCCATCATGACATTACTGACCTAGCAGGGAATTCGTAATTATATGGAATTGGAAATGAGGTTATGGCGTGCCACAAGGTGGTAGTATTTCATTGTGGTGTATTTGGTGTCAAGGGATAAATGGCTGACACGACATATTGTGATCGGCCTTTATTAAATTTTTTAGGATATATTGATATATCCCAAGGTAAAAAGATGGATTTATAAGCAATCTTGGTTACACAAAATTTGAATCGTAAAAATTTACGATTTCTTGCCCGCGATGTCCAGTTTGCACTTTCAAATCTACCAAAAAATGGAATTATGATATTTTCGATTTGCTGGACAAACCTAAATAGCCCGGCCACTGTGGGTTTCCCATGGCTAATCCACATTCTTGTGAAAGTGTGGATTACGTGCCTGCTCCTACAGTTGCATAAGACCACCAAAATATTGCATATTACATCAACCAACCCCAAATTTATAAGATGAATAAAACCGAGCAGGAAGAGCCGCAGACCGTGGATAAATAGATGTAATTTTATCCAGGTTTCAAAATGATATCTCAGATAAAAAAATTAGCTCGGCGATTCAAATAGGTTGGAGATATCAAAGGAATTATTCCGATTTCCATCACCTCAATATAATGTGAACGGCTTCAAATATGGTGGCCAATAGTAAATTTTTCAATGAAGGTTGGCGTCATTTCGATTT
>CAZHWD010000058.1:0-4197 GCA_964536335.1 uncultured Eudoraea sp.
ACAGGTGAAAGACATAATTCTCCCATCGTATGAAGCAAATAGGCCAAAATAAGAAAAACCATACTTACAGAAGCCGTTTTTGATCCGGGTGTAATTCCTGCTGAGCCATAAGATAAAATGGCAAATCCAAGACCTAAAAGAATTAATCCCAGACCGTATTTCATAGCAGCACTCGGATTGTATTTGCTTTCCCACCATCGTGAAAACATAGGAGCCAGGGTTATTATAAAAAAGGAGTTTAGAATTCCAAACCAGGATGCATCTATCTGATTTCCCTCTTGAGAAAATTTATCAAACAACCGATAAAGAACTAATCCCCAAATTCCGACAAATGCCAATGCAAGTACAATATTAGACAACCATATTCTTGAATAAGTCTTTTTAAACAACAAATATAAAACCCAGGTAATAATTATGAGAGGTACAGTTGTAAGTAGGGCATCCACCACTTTGAAAATCATTGCCGAAGAGCCTACTAAATTTCTATTGGTGTAATCTCTTGCAAAGAGGGTCATAGACCCTAACGCCTGTTCAAAGGCTGCAAAGAAAATAACAGTAAATATCCCAAAGAAAACAACAGCAATAATCCTGTCTCTAACCAAAGGAATATATCTTGAAATCCTTGAGACAAGAAGAATAAGGAACAAAACTAGTGCAAAAAGTACTACAAAATTCGAACCTGATAATCCCCAAATATCGAATGGCAATAAATTATCCCCACTTATCTTCTCAATTGGATCATTAAAGAGATAGAGCAATCCTCCTATAGCTGACAGGACTATAAGGACATAATCCAATGTGGTAAACGGATTTAATTTTTCCGCCGCTTTTTCTTCTTCAATAATCTCCGGAGACTCTTCATTAATGTTTTGAGGCAATTCTGCCTTCTGAACTTTGCTTGGCTTACCACCTACACTGCCAAATAGTTTTTTAGCTAACAAAAACTGCATCATTCCGAAAAACATAAAAATACCTGCCAGTCCAAATCCCCAGGACCATCCAAAATTCTCAGCCAAATACCCGCATAGCATCATTCCGAAAAATGCCCCAGCATTTACACCCATATAAAATATAGTGTATGCTCCATCTTTTTTGGATTCTTTGCCCTTATACATTTCCGAAATAATCGAAGTAATATTAGGTTTAAAAAACCCGGTTCCTATAACCAAAAAGGCAAGACCCAGATAGAAAGTAGTGGTAGTTTCTACTGCCATAAAAGCATGACCCAAAGTCATAATAGCGCAACCTATTACAACAGCTATACGATATCCCGTAAATTTATCTGCAATATAGCCTCCAACTATAGGAGTTAAATAAAGTAACGAAGCATAGGTACCTATAAGTGCCAGGGCATGTTCTCTTGGCCAATCCCATCCCGGATTATCGCTGACAAATGGGGCAGTAAGGAAGAGGATCAAAAGAATACGCATTCCATAAAATGAAAAGCGTTCCCACATTTCAGTAAAAAACAAGACAAACAGGCCTGCAGGATGTCCTAAGACTTTATCCTTAAACAGATTTTCGATATCAGTATTCATTTGCTATAGTTTGGTTGTTAATATAAGGCTAAATCCCTGGCTCTAACCCAGGGTCTTAATGGGCGGGGTCTCCCTCATCATCCTCTGCACCGTGTGTTAGTCTTTTTAAGGGTTTCAGGACAGCGATCACCAACAATCCGAAGATGACACAAAAGATAGTAATCCCTGCAAAGATATTCAGCTCCCCAGCATCTGAGGCCGATTCTCCTATTAATCCGGCTACCTTATTCCCCAACCCGGTAGCAGCAAAATAAACCCCCATCATAAGGGCACCATAACGTACGGGAGCGAGCTTGGTTATAAAAGATAGCGCTACCGGAGAGGCGCATAATTCCCCTATGGTGTGGAAAAGATAGGCCAGTGCTAACCAATACAGGGCTGATTTACCCAAGGTTTCATACTGCATAGAAGCAAAGACCATAAAAACAAATCCTAAGCCCATGATGATAACTCCATTTGCCATTTTAAAAAGTGAGGAAGCTTCTTTCCCTCTATGCCTCCACCACATCCAGAAATTGGCAACGGGAACAGCAAATATCATTATATAGAAAGGATTGAAAAACTGAAAAGCGGCAGCAGGAATTTGATAGCCAAATAAGAACCGGTCCGTCCTGTTCTCTGCATACAAATTCATCAGGCCACCAGCCTGTTCAAATGCCCCCCAAAAGACGATTACTATGATAAAAGAAAGTAACAAGACCAGATAACGGTCCTTCTCTATTTTTGAACGCAAGTCCCCATAAATGGTTACCATCATGCCAACAACCATAGAGAGGAACAAAAAGAAAATAATATAGGCGAGCCTCTGATTCTCTATGTAGTACCAAGCTACAATACTGGAAGAAAGGGCAAGGAGAAAAGTGACCAACAAAGGGGTCCTGGTACTGAATTGCCTGGTAAAAATATCTTTTATGGACACGTTGTCGCTATCGACTTTTATTGCTTTAGGCTTATTTCCCACAGTTACCAGATACTTTTGTCCTGAAAGGTAAATGACCTGTCCCAAAACCATCCCTATAGCCGCTAAACCAAACCCGGCATGCCAACCCCACTCATCGGCTACCCAGGCCACAAGTAAGGCAGCCAAGGCTGCTCCGGTATTTATCCCAATGTAAAAAATTGAAAATCCTTTATCCCGGCGTTCGTCTCCTTGTCGGTACAAGCCCCCAACCAGGGTAGATATATTGGGTTTAAGCATCCCTACCCCCGCTATAATCAGTCCCAGGCCGGTATAAAAGGCCCACATAAGCTCTACAGATAAAATACCATGACCGGCCACTAGTAAAAAGCCCCCTATCATAACAGCTCTTTTTTGTCCTATTATCTTATCTGCTATAATGCCCCCGGGGATAGAAGCCACATAGACCAGCATTGTATACCAGCCGTACAAGGACAAAGCCTCTCCGTCTAACCAGCCTAATCCGGGGTTATCTCCCCTGGTCTGCGCAGTCAGATACAAGACCAGAATACCTCTCATACCGTAGTAGGAGAAGCGCTCCCACATTTCAGTCATAAACAGAATATAGAGCCCTGTAGGGTGTCCGAAGAGTTCTTTCTGATGTGCTGGTTTTGGTGTCGTAGTCATGGCTTGTTTTGGTTTGTTATAGATTGTTCTTTATAAAAATGGTCATTTTGGTATATAGATGTAATCTGGTATTACCCCCCTTAATACTATGGTCTTTGTCGGGATATATTGCCCAGTCGAATTGTTTATTGGCCTGTACCAGGGCCTCAATCATGCGCATACTGTTTTGCACGTGTACATTGTCATCACCTGAGCCGTGGACCAACAAATAATCTCCCTTTAATAGTTGGGGATAATTAAAAGGTGAATTCTCATCGTAACCTCCCGGATTCTCAGCCGGGGTTCTCATGAATCGTTCTGTATAGATAGAGTCATAAAACCTCCAATTAGTGACCGGTGCAACGGCAATGGCCATTTCAAAAGTATCGTTGCCTTTCAGGATGCAGTTTGTAGACATATGCCCGCCAAAACTCCAGCCCCATATCCCAGTTCTATCCGGGTCTATAAAAGGGTATTCACTTAGTTTTTTAGCTGCCGCAATTTGATCCTCAGTTTCATATTTAACTAAATTTAAATAAGTTGTCTTCTTAAAATCACGTCCCTTAAAACCGGTGCCTCTGCCATCCACACATGCAACAATATAGCCCTGTGAAGCCAGAATCTGATGCCAATAGTCATTTGAACTCATCCATGTATTGGCTACTTGTTGAGAGCCAGGCCCGCTGTACTGAAACATTAATAAGGGGTATTTTTTAGAAGGATCAAAATCTTTTGGTTTCACCATCCACATATTCAATTCGTTGCCATTGATAGACATTGTAGAAAATTTCTTAGGGCTCAACTCATATTGCGCCAGTTTGCTTACAAGGCTATTATTGTCTAAAATATCTTTTAATTTATTTCCCGATGCCGCCTTATGTAATGTGAATTCAGGAGGTGTAATGGAATTGGAAAACTCATTTATGAAATAAGTAAAATCTGCACTAAACTCGGCAGAATTGGTTCCTTCTTTTGAAGAGAGTCTCTTCTTATGCTTACCGCTTCTTTCAATACTATAGATATCTCTGTTTATTGATCCATTCTCTGTGGACTGGTAATAGACTCTATCCTTCTTCGGATCATATCCATAGTAAT
>CAZHWD010000059.1:0-1739 GCA_964536335.1 uncultured Eudoraea sp.
GTGTTCCCATAAGCGTCATACATATATTGAAATGCCGCGCCTTTCATGTAAATAGGTGTATTATAGCTTACCGAAAGTATTGAACTCAAATGTTCATATCTTTTCTCCAAAATCTTTGCGATGGGTAATGGATTTTTAGCAGGAAATCCCGCTGCCTGACGAAAACTATTTTCTGCCGCAATCGGATTTATAGCCAGCCAGCGATATAACATTTGCCAGCCATTTTCTTCACTCACAAAGGCGTATTCATTATCTCCTTTTTTTGCTCTGGTATTCGCAGAAATACAAACACTTATACAAAGTCTGGCAGCAATGAGGTAATAAAGTACTTCTAATTCTTTTTCCTGAACGGGCAGACTTTCATGATAAGATTTTAGTAGTATAGAGGCCCATTCCAATGGGTTTTCTTTATCATAGCAGGCATAAGTAATTGCAATAGCCAATTCATTAATAAGAAAAGTATGTGCCATATCACCAAAGTCTATAATTCCGGAAACCTCTTCCTGAGCAACCAGGACATTCCATTCATTGGCATCATTGTGGATTATAGATGTTCTTAACTCCGGGAGAAAAGGCACTACATTTTCCTCATATTGTTTAAAAAAATAATAAACAATGTTCCTATCCTTTATTACCGGAATATGTTCCATGTATTTTTTGCTCAGATTCAGATGCCGAATGTCCCATTTCAATTTCCTGGCTGCAATTCTGTAATCAGTAAACTGTTGAAGTTTTAGGTCTAATTGGGCAAGAAACTTTCCGAAAGATTGGAATAACTTTTTTGTATGTGGTACCTCCACCAGAAACTTACCATCGAGGTAAGATAACATTCTACAGATATATTCCTGCCCATTAATATTTACTAAAGCAGTGTAGCTTTGGTTTTTTGACGGAATGGGTGTTTGTATATTCCTCTGACCTTCGTTTTGTAGAAATAGAAGTGCGGTGTTTTCTGCCTCTACCAATGTCAGTGCATCCCGGGTATATGGGTAAGTTTTGAAGATATATTTTTCTGTAACCGTTTCCACAAGGTAGTTGGCATTGTCTAAGCCACTGAGTTTTTCAACTTTTATAGCATTTATTCCAAACTGTTCATGTAAGATTGTCTTCATTAAAGCCAGATAATGATTTAAAAATATGTTCCCGAAGTTGTAACTAATTGTGTTACTTACAAAACACTAAACTAATAATTCTAATCCCCAACCCAAAACTATCTTAACATAACACAGGACATCAAAATTTAATAAATACAGACTCAACGATATCTGTCGGACTGCATAATTCTGTAAAAAATGATAAAGTGAATTAGCCCTTTTTGCAAGTTTGATTCTAACTGAATAATGAGGTGACGATCTTAGTTTTTAAACAAATTTGTTCAATAAATAAAATTGTTTCGAAAGAAGAACGGTATTGATCAATAAATCATCTTTTTTACGCTGTTCCATCTTATTTTTATTTAAGTAAAATCCTCTTCTACTTTATTCGGTAAAAAAAAAGGGCCACTGGGACATTCATAGAAGCTATTCGTCCTTTATAACTATTTTTCTTACACTTTTTCTATATATTTAATATGATCCAAAGGGGTTTTATAAAACTACCGGCGTTCCCTTCAGTTATTCGGTCCCAGTAAAATTTATTTCCCAATCCATCTTTAAAAGAAGACGGATTTTATTATCCCCCGTTATTGATTATGCATCCTTTTATTAATGTAACACCAAAACAATTAATTATGAAAACAA
>CAZHWD010000060.1:0-13145 GCA_964536335.1 uncultured Eudoraea sp.
CGAGGAATGAGAAAATTATGGAATTTCTTTAGGTAATACTTTAAACAAGGGAACGATAGCGCATGGCGTTTATTTGTTGTTAGTCACTTTGTTTATTCATATACTGTTTCAACAGCAAGAATATCAGCTAAATGTAGAATAGGCGTATTATTATTTTTAGTAATTTTGACATTAGCTACAATTCAATAATGTTATGAAAAATTGCTTTCTACTCTTTCTGATATTGGCGATAAACCTGTTAAGTATTCCAGCTATGTCTCAAGCAGGGGCTGATACAACAGTATTAGGCTTACCTGGTGATAACCTGGATCTTTATGCAGTACTGGATCTTTTTCAAAAGTCGAAAACAATTGAGGACTTTGAAAAATCTTTAAATGAAGAAGAAACGGGGATCAACAATCTGGATCTGAATCTGGATGGCAAAATTGATTTCATTAAAGTTGTAACAAAGCAAGATAATGAGGATTTTACATTCGTACTACAGGATGACATCAGTGGGAAGGAAATACAGGATGTAGCAGTAATATTAGTGTCAAAAGATGAAAAGGGAAAAGTTAGCATGCAGATTGTCGGAGATAAAGAATTATATGGTGACAATTATGTTATTGAACCCAAACCTCCTGCCCCTGCGGTTACTGTTAATCCGGCGTATACCGGCCCTGATCCTGTTATTATTGAACCAACAACAAATGTTGTGGTGGTTCAATCTGCACCGATAGTACATTACGTATATTCACCTGCGTATGTGCCATATGCACCTCCCTATCATTATGGATATTACCCACCTTATTTTAGAGCAGCTGCTGTAGTGGCAGTGGGTATTTACCGTCATAATAATTATTATAACCATTATGGTTATCAGGGAGGAAATAACACAATAAATATTAATAATAATCGTAATTATGACAACTATAATGACAGAAGAAATAATTCTGAGACCGTGAACCGAAATAATGCTAATGGGAATTATGAACGAACTAATCAATCAAATCGTTCATCAAACGGATCTTCAGCATCGGAACGTCGATCCGCAAGTTCTTCTACCAATCAATCCAGGGGCAATTCGGATGCAAACCGTCAGTCAAGAGGATCATCCTCTGCATCGGGACGTTCATCCACCAGTCCATCTAACAGTCAATCCAGAGGTGCTTCGACAGGTACAAATCGATCAAGCAATCAGTCAAGAGGATCATCTGCATCCAGGTATAACTCAAGCTCCATGTCCGCTTCAAGGGGTGGTGGCAGACGTGGTGGTGGTGGCAGAAGGCGTTAAATAAACGTATTAATTCATAGACTTAAATATTAAAATGACTATCATTCCGGATAACCATTTTTATTTTAGTCTCGCATATTTTTACTCAATTATCATATCAGAAGTACTCATATCTCTCAAGGAAACATATCTGCCATCTCTTTTTACAAACAGAGTCATATAATAACCAGTATTTACGACATTTTTATCAGCGTCAACTACTGTATAATAGCCAATTTCAACCACTTGATTACCATCGTTAGATGGAAATACTTCATCCGTTTTAAATGAAATCTTATAGTCTATAGATATGGAATCAATATTGGCTATTAAATATTCACTAATTGCTGCTTTGCCTATTTTAGGCGGGCTGCTCTGAGGATAGGTTATGGCATCATCTGCATAATAGCCAATTTTTTTCATTTCTCCACTGTTGTATGTCTCAGCAAACTCATTTTCCTTAGCTTGAATTTCTTTTTTTATCTGTTCTATGTCAATTGCATCTGTTGCAGGACCTTCATTTTTTGTTTGGCAGGCAAAGAACAAAGACATTAAAAAGAAAAATAACAACCCTGTTAACACTCTGTTTTTCATAATTACTGGGTCTTTAAAATTTTTAATTTTGGCATTATCAACAAAGATATAAAAAAGAAGACATCAGGAATGTCAATTATAATACAGCTTATACTATATTCTGATGTAAATATCAGAAGCTATCTATAAATAGTAATGGTTATCAGCTCACTTTAGTGGAACCAAAGTACAGCTTGCCGGCATTTTACACAATATTATGGCCGGTTATCAAGAGTTTCTTAAACAAAGACTAAAAGTTGCACGCACAAAATAGAAAGGGCGCAATTGACATTTAAGGCATTATAGATACTACAAAGCGCATTACTTATTTGGGGTTTTAATGAACTATGATTTAAGTCATAGGATTCAATTAATTGTAGCATCAATTTTGTAGAAATATTAAAAACCATTAGATATGACTTTCTTAATTACAGCAGTAGCAGGAACGATAGCAATAATATTAATTGTCTCAATAGTAGAGAGTGTTTATAATTACTAAAGTTAAAGTTTAAGCGGTCTTTTGATTCCTGATTTCCATACCATTTTCTTTTCTTTATCATATGCAGTAAATTTATAATCATGCTGATTTTGGCAGAAGGTAAATATGTGATACTAAATTATAATGAGACTACTTAAAGGTTGGTTTGCTGAAAAAAAAACCGCTTTCAAATTGTGGTTATGGCTTGATGGAAAAACTTATCAAAGGTTTCATGATGTAATTATTCCTGGAAACAATGGTACGACTCAAATAGACCATCTTTTGATTTCTCCATTTGGACTTTTCATAATAGAGACATAGAATTATAAGGGATGGATATTCGGATCCAAACCCGTCTATCCTAAAAATATTGACCTCCCAATATGAAAAACTCTTCCATGAAAAGCCGAAAGTTGTCGCCTGTCATGCGGGCCTGGAATGTGGTATTTTAGGGCAAAACTATCCGGACATGGACATGATCAGTTTTGGTCCCACAATAAAAGGGGCGCATTCCCCCGATGAAAGGGTAAGCATTACCTCCACACAAAAATTTTGGAAGTTTGCTCTTGAAATACTGAAACAAATACCCAGGAGATAGAGAATAGTTCATACAGCAGTGTCTATATAAACTTCCATTGGGTAGATTTTCTATTAATTGGCCTATTGTTATTTTCAAGGAATTAATCAACCCGGTACATGTTAATATTAGAGTATGCCCTGGCTGAAATCGCCAATTATATAATACTGATAATCAGGTACTCGCAGACTATATAATGTGAATTTTTGCTTAAAATATTGCTATTTTTTAGGTTATTTTTCCTGGATATAGTAACTTTAATGGAATACCAAAAAACATATACTATGGGAATTAAAAGTTTTCAAGGTCCCAGAATGTCACAGCCATCAGGGGATGATATACCTTTTAAGGTAAGTGATTTTATGACAAAGAAATTAATCACTTTTAAGCCGGAACAGTCTATGAAAGAAGTTATTGAAACACTAATATCCAATAAAATTTCTGGAGGACCGGTGGTGAATGAAGATAACGAGTTGATTGGAATTATTTCCGAGGGTGACTGTATTAGTCATATAAGTAAGAGTAGGTATTATAATATGCCTCTTGATGATGACAAGGTAGAGCATAGTATGATTAAAAATGTTGAAACCATTGACGGAGACATGAATATTTTTGATGCCGCCAATAAATTCTTGGAAGCCAAACGAAGACGTTTTCCAATTGTTGAAAATGGTAAATTGGTCGGACAAATTTCTCAAAAGGACATTTTAATAGCGACTAGGAACCTTAAATCTCAAAATTGGAAATAAATCCGGGTTTTCATTATTTGAAGTTGTAAAGCTCTGTTTTTGTGCAGCTCATTTCATTTGGGT
Source organism: uncultured Eudoraea sp. (assembly GCA_964536335.1). GTDB lineage: Bacteria > Bacteroidota > Bacteroidia > Flavobacteriales > Flavobacteriaceae > Eudoraea. The sequence goes on from CAZHWD010000060.1 coordinate 3,693, forward strand.
GGAGGTCTGTTTTGGCCAGAATTTTATAGTGCTTAATATAATTTGAACATGGTTCAATAGTAATTTAAAAAGCCCAGACAATCCTGTCAGGGCTTTTATGTTAACTACCATGATTAATGGTCGCCAATTATATATATTTATTCGGTTATTGCTTTAATTTCCAAATCAAAGACCAAATCAACTATTTGATTCCCATCAATGATATTATTTAGTTTACTGCAATTATTCTAAATTCGTATTTATGCTGATATTGCAAGTAGATAAACATGTGATGGAAATATAGAATGAAGTTGCTTCGAGGCTGGTACGGTGAAAAGAAAACCGCATTCAAAATGTGGTTATGGCTAAATGCAGAGACCTATCGCAGGTTTCACGATCTCATCATTCCTGCGAAAAATGGGACGACTCAAATAGACCATCTATTGGTATCGCAATATGGATTATTCATAGTAGAAACGAAGAACAAAAAGGGCTGGATTTTCGGATCTGCGAGTCAGCCAAAATGGACGCAAACTTTGTATAGGAAGAAGTATTCGTTCCAGAATCCACTTCGGCAAACCTTCAGACAGAAAAAGGTTCTATCTGAGTTCTTAGGTCTTGATGAGTCAACTGTGCACACGGTTGTCTATTTCGTCGGAGATTGTAAGTTCAAGACTCCACTTCCTGTTAATGTTATTAAATCAGGGCTAAGACGATACATAAAGCGCTTCACAAATCGCATTCTTACAACCAAAGAGGTAGATCGTGTGACTGAAGCACTCGCACAGCACATATCTGAATCTTCCCTAACTACAAGAGACCATGTGCGTTCTTTGCGTAAACGACACGCATCGACGACGGTTTGCCCAAATTGTGGCAGTTATCTTGTTGAGAGAACAGCGAAGAAAGGTCCCAATGCTGGTTCAAAATTTCTGGGGTGTGAAAACTACCCAAGATGTCGATTTACCAAGAAAGTATAACAAGACCTTCACATTAGATAGAATCACAGAATTAGCTTTACTTGGTTGTTCTTACCATCTAAGTTTGCCCATTCAAATATATATTACTTAATAGGGATGTGTGGTTGGGAGAAGATACTAGTGTGACGCTGGCCCAAGCTGGGCAGCTTATATCAAATGCTTAAAATGCTTTTCCATATACTTTTTCACCGCTTCAGCCTCTTTTTTTAATCCTTCACATAGCCTAATGTTGACAATTGCTGATAATGTTACAGCACTAACAAGTCTGGGAACATCTATGTTAGATAAAATGCATTTACGGAACCTTGGGGAAGAAGCTCCATAATAATCAATTCCTTTTTCAAATATAATTTGCACCCCTTCAGAATCATTGCAATACCCGGTAAGCATGCGTAGTTCTTCCCTTACTTTTTTCGGCAATTGATTAAATCTATTTATTTGATTGTCGAAATTGGAGTAAAAACCATCGAGCAACTGAGTTAGTGAATCTTTTATAATATAGGTTTCTATACCCTTAACTTTTAAATCATCCCAGGTATTGTCCTCGCGCATCATAGGTATTATCAGTGTTAGTTCCCAGCCCGCTTTATTAGTTATGTCTACAGAATCCATAGCTTTACCTTCCTTTTGTTCAAAAGCCCTGAGTACTTCTACACCGTATTTGTACTGCTTGGTTAGCATTGCACTACTGATATTTATTCTATTAAGGTCCTTTCGCAGGTCTTGATAAATAGAGCGGATATATCCTTTTTCTTTGTTTACAGTTTTTCGCTGCTCATTCCAATTATTGATCTGCAAGGCAATCAAAATACCAATCACTACCAAAAATATCTCCCCAATAGCATACCTCGTATACTTTAGAGGCTTGTTATCATCAGCGAGTTGTTTGCGGATTTTTCTAAAGAAGTTGATCATAAGAAGCGGTTAGTTGTCCTTTATAAGATAAGGAATTATTAAAAGCTAAACTAGAATCAGTTGAGTGTACCATTCCATAATATTTCAAGACTTAATGAACTCACCATATATTATATATTATCCATAAAATAAACGAGTTAAATATTATTACCGTTTAGTACTATCTACATCTGTGGGAAGTGCTGTAAAATGGACAGTTAAAGTATCCGAATGAAGTAGAAAGGTGATGTCCTAAAAAATGTTCGTTTTTAGGGAAATTCAGAAAGAGATTCTCCAAGTATTCCAATTTCAACCAGTTAGCTATATTACCGTTTGCAAACGGATATTATCCGCATACTACTTTGATTTGTTTTCTCGATTGTCGGTAAACACTAGAATATTTATATATTACAGTCATTAAAGAAATATACGTACTAGTAACTATATCCAATTGTTATACTTCACCTTAAAGACGATACTAAAACATTATAAATGACTGATTCAACATCTTATTTATTCTTTACAGGCAAAGGGGGCGTAGGAAAAACATCTCTCGCTTGTGCAACCGCTGTTGAATTGGCAGACTCAGGCAAAACTGTGCTGCTCGTGAGCACAGATCCAGCATCTAATTTAAAAGATGTATTAGAAAGTCCAGTTGACGAAAACATCAGTTCAATAACAGGGATTAACAATTTTTTTGCGATCAACATTAATCCCGAACATGCTGCCGAAGAATATCGAAATAGGGTAACCCAACCTTTAGAGGGTCTTGGAACCAAAGAGGAAATAAATAAAATAAGAGAAGATCTTTCAGGTGCCTGCACAACGGAGATTGCTTCCTTTGATGAATTTTCTCGTTTTGTGTCGAGTGAATCTGAAGGAGAAAAATTTGATGTTATTATTTTTGACACTGCTCCAACTGGCCATACCTTAAGACTACTTGAACTGCCTGCTGCCTGGTCTAGTTTTACAGACGAGAATCCCGATGGAGCTTCCTGTCTTGGTCCAACATCAGCACTTAAAAGCGGAAAAGAAAGATATCATTTGGTAGTGGATAGATTGCGAGATGCGAATCTTACCACTTTTTATATTGTTTCAAGAGCAGAAAAAGCTTCTTTAAAAGAAGCCTCAAGAACGAGCAATGAATTGAAAGAACTCGGAATGAGTAATCAGAGGTTGTATATTAATGGTGTTTTTAAAGCAATTGAAAAACAAGATCCTCTTGCAATCAAAATTGAGGAGATGGCAAATGAGCAACTCGAATCGATTCCTGATAATTTAAAATTATTGCCATCAAAAACATATCCCCTTTTACCCTACAATGTATTAGGTATATCAAAACTACGTTCGCTTTTTAATAATGAGTTGCAAAAGTCAATTTCAGAAAAAGCGATTTCAAAATTAGAAACATCAACACATGTATTAAAAGGAATAGATCAGTTAGTTGATGAACTCTGCATGAATCAAGAGTGTGGACTTATCATGACAATGGGTAAAGGTGGAGTAGGAAAAACCATTGCGGCTTCGGCTATAGCTGTTTTACTTGCAAAGAAAGGCTTTGATGTATTGTTAACCACAACAGACCCTGCTGCCCATATTCAAGATTTCATTAAGCAATTAGGCGAAATGCCCCCAACTTTAACAGTGGAGCGAATAGATCCAAAAACTGAAACGCAGAGATATATGGAAAAGATTTTGTTGCATAAAGGAAAAGGACAATCTGAAGAAACCAAAAAACTGATTCAAGAAGATTTAAAGTCACCCTGTACCGAAGAGGTTGCCGTTTTTCATGCATTTTCTAAAGCCATCAGTATGGCCAAAAGAAAGTTTGTGGTAATGGATACTGCTCCAACTGGGCATACACTACTGCTATTGGATACTGCCGGAAGCTATCATCGAGACATCATGAGGAACAACTTGAATGCTGGACGTTTGAGGACTCCATATATGTCTTTACAAGACCCAAGCTTAGCAAAAATAATTCTCGTTTCATTACCTGAAACCACCCCTATGCGGGAAGCAGCTTCATTACAGGATGATTTAAAAAGGGCAGGCATAAAACCTTATGCTTGGTTAATAAACCAGAGTCTCTCTATGCTTTCAGGAATTTCTGACCCTTTGTTAAAAAGTCGAGCGAACGCTGAAATAGAGGTTATTCATACGATTAAATCAAATCATGCTGAAAGGACTTATGGGATTCCATTTATAGCAGAAAAGAAATTACTTCCTGCACTTTTAGATGAACATTATGAAACATCGAAGTAATGAAATTGAACCCATTTGAATACATAAATAGTGAAAGCATAACAAAACCTAAACTGCATTAAAACGCAGTTTAGTTAAACCGTTAGGGTACATTAAAGCAGAAATATTTTATTCCAATAATTTGTATTCCATTAGGCATACCGTATAAGTGATATTATACCATAATTTCTTAGTTACATATTCGAACTAACCTCATCTGTTTGAAGTGCTGTAAAATGGCTGGTTATTCGAACGGAATAAAGTAAAAGCCCCATGTCCCACAAAACATTCTTTTTATGGGACACCTTTATCCGCATATTTATACAATGGAATGTTCAAATAAACGATATCAACATTACATGCGCTTTGATAATGAAAACTGAGAATAAGGTAATTTGTTTCTTTAAAAGGATAATGTAGACTTTGTAAACAGCAGGGAAAAATTGTATCTTGTCTGGTGCCATGCAGTATATTCTTAGCTCAATAATTCCGGTGACCTCAAAGGTCTGCCTTAGTCTAGCCTGTCTAATCATATTTTTCTCTTGCGCCAAGAAAGAGTCGGAAACTCTCCGGATTCTCACCGCTGGTATTCGGCACGAATCTAATACCTTTAACCCGGTCTTAACCACTACGAAAGACTTTACTATCAAAAGGGGAAGCGCAGTTTTAGAGGACGAAGAATGGGCCGAGTATTTAAAAAATGAGGGAATTGAAGTAATCCCAACCATGCATGCCAATGCCGGACCTTTCGGAGTAGTCGCCAAGGATACCTACGAATTTTTCAGGTCCGAGATTATTTCGAAAGTCCGACAAGCTGGTAAAATAGATGGTATTTATCTGGACATGCATGGTGCTCTTCATGTAGAAGGGTACCCTGATGCTCAATTGGATTTGATCCAGTCCATTAGAAAGGAGTCAGGGGATGCGGTGTTGATCAGTGCGAGTTTCGATCTGCATGGTAATATGTCATCTAACTTTGTCGAGAGCTTGAATCTATTAACCGCTTTTCGTACAGCTCCACATGTGGATGACTCACAAACTCGGTTAAGAGCAGTCAGCTTGCTGGTAAATGCCTTACGAAACCAATGGAAACCTGTGGTGGCTCATGTTCACATTCCCATTCTTATCCCTGGTGAAAAGGGAATTACGGCCGTAGAACCACTTAAATCTCTCTACGAGCAACTTCCGGATATTGCTATGCAAGAGGGTCTTCTAGATGCTTCGATCTTTGTAGGGATGCCCTGGACCGACGTTCCCCGTGCAGGCATGAGTATTCAGGTGGTGGCTCAAGATAAATCATATCTCACCACGGCCCAGGATGAGTTACGGAGGTTGGCAACGCAGCTTTGGGATGAAAGGCAAAGGTTACAATTCGACGTACCGACTGATAATATTAGAGGAGCGGTGGAGACAGCTCTTAAATCGGAGGAATCTACCATATTCATTACTGACTCGGGGGATAATACTACCGCTGGTGCCGCCGGGGATAATACGCTGGTTCTTGAATACCTTATTTCACATGGTGTCCAGAATGCGCTTGTGGCGGGTATTGTTGATCCGGAAGCAGTTCGGTATTGTGATGAAGTCGGAGTTGGAAATGAAGTTTCTATGTCCATTGGAGGAAAGATAGATACAGTATTTGGTCAATCTTTGGAAATAAGAGGAATAGTTAAGATGGTTTCAAGTTATGATTCATTAACAAGAAGGAAGCCGGCGGTGGTAAGATTGGATGGTATTGACCTCGTACTACTCACTGACCGTAGATCATTCTATTCGCCCCAGGATTTTAAAGAGGTAGGCTTGGATCCTCTGAATTATAAGATAGTCGTTGTCAAACTAGGATACTTATTTCAGGGATTAAGGGATATTTCCCCTATGACAATAATGGCTCTTACTCCTGGATTTGCAAATCAGGTAATCGAGGGTTTGCCTTACCAGAATGTAAATAGACCTATCTATCCTTTGGATGAAGATATGCAGTGGGACTTTGCAACCATTTATTAATGGCTAATCTTGTGTCACTAGTTTTTTTCAATTAATTCGGTGTGCCTGATCCAATTCTTACAGAGATATTTGAGTGCTTTTTCCATAAGTCAAATGACCACCAACTTGTTATATCAGTAATAAATATACCGTAATTCTCCAATATAAAGTAGGGATAACAGTATGTTTTTATAGACCCCCACATTAGATAGAGTCACAGAAGTTTTGATGTTAGGGAATACTGTCCCATTCTTCTATTGTCATTGAACAACAGTTAATATATTCTTCGCATTTACCAATCAGACTTTCACCACAGCTTTCATCAATCATTCTGGCTTCACTTTCATTGCCCACGGATTTACCCCCATGTCTTACATAAACTTTTTCATATCGTTCCTCTGTTAATTCTAAATTTTGAATAGCCTTTAATAGGCATAATTCCTGTTCATCGGGGTCATATTTATTCATGATCAAATGAATTGACGCATGAATAGATACTGCACTAGTTTATTTGCTTTTTTATTTTTCTTTTATTCACTTTTTCAAGAATGAACTCCATAATGAAGGCGCCTGCAATAAAAACCAGCAAAACCAGGCCGGTTGCTAAAGAGGTTGAAAATATATGATATAAAAACATAGCAAGAACTCCAAAAGATGTAATTGAAGCTAAGAGGACAATGATGTATTTTGCACCTGTTTCTTTTACTAAGTGCATATGCCCAATGTTTACGATAAAGTAGACCAAAATCATTGTGATGCTCGCAAGTGAAGCAATGGATGTAAGGTCCATAGTGTTTGCAAGAATAAGTGCAATTAAGGAAGTGATGGCTAAACCTTCGGTTCCATGCTTCCATAAACGCCGATTATATCCAGCTGGCAGTTCACCTTCCTTGGCTAGCAAATAGGTTTGATTAGTTGTTCCATAGAGGGTCGCATTAATTGCTGATGCAGTAGCCATCATCGCCGAAATGGAGACCAGTACAAAACCAAAATGTCCAAGAATTGGTTCCGCTGCTGCTGCCAGTGCGGTGTTCTTGGCAGCTATTACTTTATCAACAGGAAGGGTGCCATAAACTGCAATAGCAATTGCCACATACAGCACCATCACAATGCCTATCGAAAGCATAATGGCTTTTGGCAGGTTCTTTTTTGGGTTGTCAATATCACCAGCAGTATTTGTAACTACTCCGAAACCTGTGAAAGCAAAAAAGGTGAGTGCAAGACTTGTTAAAATAAGCTGTGCCGGTGGGTAAGTTGAAGGACTAATTAATTTTATATCAACCTGGGTAAGAGCAGGTACGGTAAACACCAGTAAAATAATTACATTAATACCTACAATAACGGATTCTGCTTTGGTAACGGTCTTCGATCCCACAAAATTTACTAATGTCATCACAACAAGAAGTCCTGAACCTAGCAATGACATAGTAACTTCTGAGACATTTGGGCCAAACAAAAGTGGGCCTCCATAAATGCCAAAGGATACAGCAAGCATACTTATGCTAATTATCTGAGCGAAATAATACAGGACAGATACTGCTCCTGAAAACAAGCCCGAACCATATCCCTGGACAAGATATTCAACAACCCCACCAGACGAAGGATATTTTGCTCCTAGTTTCCCGTAGGAGTAGCCAGTGAGCAACACTATGAGTCCAGCCACTAAAAAGGAAAGCCAAACTGCAGAACCGGCTATTGCACCGGCCTCACCAATTAAGACAAATATACCGGAACCTATCATGCCGCCCAGACCCATAAAGACAGCTGCTCTGACACTGATTTTATTGCTGTTTAATTTTTTTTTCATTTATTGTCTGTTTATTATTTTCTTGGATTTGTACAAAATCAGAAAGCCCTAACCCATTTGTGAGGATTTGATTGTACTTGCAATAACTTAAAAATTATATAAACATAGAATAACACTTTGTAGGTACTATGGTAAGCGCAACTTCAAGTCCTGCAGGGGTATATAGATCCGTATTTTGAATCACGGGCATGCCACAGGTATGCCATAGGAGCGAAACAAAAAACAACCGGCCGAAAGCCGTAGGCTTGGCACCTGCCTGCCCTCCTAAGGCGGGCCTGCCCTCCTAAGGCGGGTAAACCGGCAGGCAGGTTTTCACGAGCGGGCACTTCTGGTCCATTCGTGTAGCGAATGAACCCAGGTGACTTTCAAGATGAAGTAAATAGCTATTGATGACACATAAAAAACAATAACAAGAATATTCAAAACCAACTACCTGGTGGTCCATCCCCCATCAATGAGCATTATTTCCCCGGTTATCAGTGAGGCGGCATCCGAGGCCAAAAACACGACAGCGCCGGCAACCTCCATAGGTTTGCCAATACGGCCCAGGGGGATTCTATCCAATACACTTTGTCTAAAGGCCCTATCCTTTAACCAGGGTTCGGTACCCGGCGTTTCTATAAAGGTCGGTGCCACAGCATTGACGTTTATATTATACTTAGCCCATTCCGAAGCTAGATTCTTGGTCAGGTGGTTGACCCCTGCTTTGGTCATACAGTAAACAGACTCATTGTCCAAGGCAATAAAACCAGCCTGTGAACTCATATTGATAATGCAGCCCGATCCCTGTTTGATCATTTGTTTGCCTACAGCCTGTGCAGTAAAAAAGGTTCCTTTTAAATTCAAATTGATGGTATGATCAAAATCCTCTTCGGTCACATTTTCGGCAGGATTGCCCGGGGCAATACCAACATTATTCACAAGGATATTAATCTTGCCAAAAGTTTTAACCACCCGGGTAACTGCATCATTGATTTGCTGAAGATCGGAAACATCCATTTGCAAACGGATCACCTTTCTGCCCATAGCCTTAATTTCCTGCTCCAGGTCAGCGGCAGTTGTTACATCCCTTAGGCCCAGAGCAATGTCCGCACCTTCATGTGCCAGGGCAAGTGCGCATGCCCTTCCAAGACCTCGGGCCGCCCCCGTAACCATGGCCACCTTGCCATTGAGTTTGAAATTTGGGTATTCTTGTTCAGATTTTTTCATATTTAAATTCTTACCGTAATAACCTATCGTTTATGTGAACTTTGTTCGTAAACATCTTGTCGCGAAGACGATTTTTTGGAGAAAAGAAAGTTTTTTCGACTTCTTCAATCTTTCTGCCGTGATAGTAGACAAGGAATGATTCGTATATTTAGTATTCGTTATTCTTTAAAATTAATCCTTTTTTTTGAACATATGCTGCCTGTTTTTGTTGGCTGAATTTGGCCCTACAATCCCTACATATGTTTAGTACAATTAAACGATATGACCAAACAACAGGGACAAACCAACAATAGACTGCTTTCACTTGATTTTTACAGGGGTTTAACCATGTTTTTGCTCATTGCGGAGTTCTCACAT
>CAZHWD010000061.1:0-7527 GCA_964536335.1 uncultured Eudoraea sp.
ATTAGCCTAAAAAAATTAATCATAGTTTTAATATTAATGCCTGCGCGCCATCTGGTATCCTCGCCCCATCTGGCTCATAGCTGTGCTATGTCCTGCTAAAAATGTCTACTTTGCCTCGCCTCATCTGGCTTATCACTCAAAAGCCGAATTTTGGCTTTTTCATTCTACCCTCTTAACGCTCTGTCCTCTAAAGAAGTTGATCATAGAACGCCGTTTTTTTAGTAATTCCTTTTGATTAAAACTAAGGTGTTTGCAGTATCACTTTTTAGATTTTCTAAAACCCGCTTTCGCTTTCTTTGTCTTAAGTTAGCGGAAATTAAAGCCCATAGTCCCAAGGTGAACACAACGGAGAACATGTACCCATACCCACGTGCAATTTGAGTCCTGGGGTAGGCTATTTGCAAATCAGCGATTCTATCTTTTATTTCCGCAGGCAGGCTACTCTCAGCTACCTGGTCTAGAAATCTGTGAAACTCAATTATCAGTTTATTTAATTCATTATCCGTAACGCGTCCGTCTTCCAGGAACCGATCACATTCACGGTATACAAATTTGAGATATTTTATGCATGTTTCTATGTTCATTTCTTATCGCTGTTAACAGTGGTGTTTAAGTGGCGGACTTTTGTCCCGCATGTTCATCAATCCCTGCTGGCTTTTCGTTATTTTTAATCCGATTTTAATTCCCCTTAAGTTGATAATTGTATTTCATTTTCCAATAAACTAATTGTCGTTTCCAGATAGGATTGAATATTCATATATTCCCATATTATCCTCATCAAATTCCAGGCGTGCTGATTTACCAAGTTTTCAAATTTTAATGAAGTCAACAGGGGCTTGTAATCAGATGTAAAATTTGATGGAGGTATTTTGGGTAATTTGGTATCATTAAAAAGCCAGACCTGTCCTGGAATATTTCTTAAATTGGCATTCTCCATTAAATATGTTATCAGGACATTATATAAATGATCGTCGGCAATATCGAAATTTTTCTGCGTATCTGACATCATTCTAGACCAATTGGAAACTTGAATTTTTAATTCTTCATTTTGTATTATATTTAATTGTCCTGAATTGATTATTTCGTCTATTACCCCAGTTGCCGGATCATAGGTATAATATCCTTCTATTACGGCAAGTAAACTATCAATCTTATGTGTTGTAAATTCTGATAATTCTGGTTTGATTAATTCTAATAATTGTAGTGATGCGTTATATCCTTCAATAGTAGATTCCAATGTTCTATTCAGCTCATCTAGATTAAACACTAAGTTTTTCTGAAGATTTTGAAGAATCAATTGTTCTTTTTTCAAATCTTTGCGGTTTTCATTCCAATTATTGATCTGCAAGGCTAGCAAAATTCCGATTACTACAAGAAATATTTCTCCAATAGCGTAAAGCAGATACTTACTGAAATTATTTTCTGTGAGAAGTTGTTGTCTATTGTGTCTGAAGAATTTTATCATTGGTTTCTTGGTTGGTCATAGTGCCTGCTATTCTAGCTTTTATGCCTTGGCAACAAAGCTACGTCAGTGAAGCAGGAATGAAGGCTGATAAGTTGGTGCAAAACTGGTTGGTCACAAGGCCAACCTGGCCCTAAGGTACTAAATAAGCCTTGAAGTTGAATGCAAAAAAAAGGAGAAATGTTATTCTATTCCTCGTTTTATTTGTCGGACCAAATAGCCAATTCATTGCCCGCAGGATCAAGAAAGTGAAATCTTCGTCCGCCCGGAAATGAGAAAATATCCTGTGAAATACGTCCTTTTAATCGGATCACTTTATCCTTCACCTGCTCCAGGTCTTCATGATATAAAACCACCAGGGCACCATTGGTAATAGCATCCTCAGTTTGTTCAAAACCCCCTTCCAGGCCACTATTTGAAAAAGAAGTATAGGTTGGCCCATAGTCTGTAAATGTCCAGTTAAAAGCCTGTGTGTAAAATGCTTTTACCGCTTCAAGATCTTTGGCTTTAAACTCTATATAACTAATGTGGTCATTGGCTGTGCTCATTTCACGGTATTTTAATTTATTGATTCATCCTTCAATTTATAAAAATTTTGATTTGTAAATTCTCATTCAATAATTCTTTTTGTTCAATCGTCGTTTATTCATAATTCCATTATAAGGATGATGACCACATAATCCAGGGTGTTGCAAGGAGGAAGATTATCGTATTCAGAACCGTGATGATTGCACCTTGTTTATATATATTTTCCGATGGTAAAAAGCCACTGCCGGCAAATAAAATATTTGAACTGGAAGCCTGGGGAGTAATGACAGCAAAATAATTAGTGGCGAAAGAGAGCATAAAAGCCATTAGCGCAGCGGGTACCTGAGCATTTACAGCCACTTGTAAAAAAACAGCATATAAAGCCAGCAATTGTGCGGTTTGACTGACAAAAAGATAGTGAATTACGACATATAATACGGTCAGGAGGATATATACCGTAACCCAGTTATAATCACTGATTTGGGCAGCTATTTGAGCGCCCAGGGTTTTCATAAAACCCATGTCATTCAGTGTAGTACTCATCATATATAAAATAGCAAACCATACATATGTTTCGAGGGCATCTCCACCACCTTGTCTAATATCTTCAAGTGTGTATACATTAGCCAATATCAGTATTGATAATCCAAGAAAGGCAACAATAGCTAAGTTTAAATTCAAAAGGGGGGAAAAAGCCCAAAGGAGGATCATTCCAAAAAATGTAATGCCCATAATCCATTCTTGCTTACTCATGGGTCCCATTTCATGAAGCGCATTCTTAGCCATTTCCGGAGCTTCCGGAGTATATTTAATTTCTGGCGGAAAGAGTTTATACAATACGAAGGGTATTGCAATTAGTGCAATGATACAGGGTACCGAAGCCACAAAGACCCAATTCCCAAAATTCATATTTACTCCAAATTGAGCAGCAATTCCGGCGCCCACCGGGTTAGCCGCCATTCCAGTAAACCATAATGCTGAACTTATAGTGTGTCCGGAGATGGCGGTCATCATAAGATAACTTCCGGTTTTCTTTCTACTTTCTGGTGTTGGTAAAGATCCGGTGTCCAAAGATAATGCATGGGTAATGGGATAAAGAATACCCGATCTTGCAGTATTACTTGGAATGGCAGGTCCTAGGAGTGTATCTGTAGCAACAATACAATACCCCAAATTTAAGGTGGATTTCCCAAATCGGCGAATTAGTAGAAAGGCGATTCGTCTCCCCAATCCCGACTTAATAACTCCTTTTGCGACTAAAAAAGCTGCCAGAATAAGCAGTATAAAGCTCTCTGAGAATCCTGAAAAAGCTTTTTCAGGAGTAAGAACTCTAAACATAACTACTGCTACCAAGGCGAGAACAGATGCAGTAAAAATAGACAGGGCATCAATTAAAACTCCTATGATGGCCGTTATAAAAATGGTAAACAAATACCAAGAAGCCGGTGACAAGTCCCAAGGAATGGGCAGATGCCAGATTATTAAACCAAATACCAGGGTTATAATTCTTTTTATCCAACGTAATTTCTGGTAGTTATGTGATGGTTTTTCCACTTCAGTTTAACTCATTTGGTTTGATTAATTTCCAATATTTTTGTTGACCACAAAGCCTGATTTGACAGTTAAGAAACTTCCATCGATTACACAATAGGTACTTATAAACAAATAGGAAATAAAAACCAAGCTTATGAGGTTAATTAGTAACCCTGGCCATATTGGTGGTGAAACCATAGGAATGGTGGTTCCAATAATTATGGTTAGAATTAAGATTACAAGACCGTAACTAATTTTTGATGGATATTTCTTCATTGTTTAATTGAACTTTGCTAATGGCTGGTAAAAGCAGTCGTTTCAATGGCGCTTATACATTGCTGGAACTTAGGATTAAATGATTCACAACTAATTTACATAGTTTTTTCCTTAATATTGTTTACGTAGTACATTTTCATCATTCCTTTATTTTTAACATCAATTTCACCTCTATATTTACAATCAATCGAATCTTTAATCAGCTCATAAGTTTTTTCTGAGACATTAATTTTTCCCGGCTCTGAATTAAATTCCATACGTGAGGCTATGTTTACTGTATCTCCCCAAATGTCATAGGCAAATTTCCTTATACCAACAACCCCGGCTACAACCGGACCTGTATTGATTCCAATACGCATATCAAAACAAATTTTATTATTAGCATTTTGTTTTTTACAATCACATACAAATTCGGTGATTTCAAGAGCAGCCAATACCATTTTAAGGGCATGATCTGTTTTATGGTAATGTAAACCTCCGACACACATATATGAATCGCCTATGGTTTTGATTTTTTCCAAGCGGTACCTTCCCATAATTTCATCGAACTTGGAAAAATAATAATCAACACTTTCTACCAGTTTTTCCGGAGATAAATTTTCTGCCATTCGTGTAAACCCCTTAAAATCCGTAAATAAAACGGTAACAGAATCAAACTTTTTGGCTTGCACCTTGCCGCTTCTTTTCAGTTCTTCAGCAGTCTCAGATGGCAAGATATTCAGGAGGAGATTCTCCGAGATTTTTTTCTCCCTTTTAATAGATCTGTAGTACCAGTACAAGGTGAATAGTAATATGATAGTAAGACATGCAATGATGATCATGGCAATAAAAATGATCTGCTGATTTGCCCTTTTCTGGCTGAGCAGATCCAATTCTATCTGTTTTTGAGAAACTTCGAAATCCGTACGAAGGTCAGCCATTTGCTGGACAGATACGATGTTTTTGACACTGTCTCTGTAGGTGATGTAATTCTTATAATATTTGAAGGATTCTCCTGGGTTTCCGGCTTGTTCAAACAGTTCTGAAAGTTGTAGATTTGCAACACTAATTTGCTCTTTTAAACCGTGGGCAGTAGCCAGTTCCAGGCTTTTTTGCGCATAACTGAAAGCCATAGTAAAATGGTCCTGCTTTGCATAGATATCGGACATGATGGTCAGGTATTCTGTAATTGGGGAGTAATCCTGCAGTTCCTCGAGAATTGATATAGCAGCATTTATATTGGCCTTTGCTAGGACATCCTTTTCTTGCTCGGCATATACCATTCCCATATTGCCCAGGTAATAGGCCGTACCTATCAGGTAATTTACATTCTCGAAGATCAGCCCGGCCTCTTCAAAATAGGCTATGGCAGCATCGTACTTCTTATCTTTGAAATATTGATCACCCGCATTTAATAAGGCGGTTGCTACAGATACAGAATCATCAGTCTTTCTTATTAACTGAATGGCCTTATTGTAGTAGTTCTCGGCGTTAGTAGAGTTACCCATTTGTGAATAAACATCTGCGACTGCCATGTAAGACGTTCCTTCCCCTGCAATAAATCCTGCCTTAATAGCCGCCTCCCCAGCCTTGAAAAAGGCGTCTAACGCAATTTCTAAATCTCCAAGTCTTCTTGTGCTGTTTCCTTTTTGAAGATACCCCCTGTACAAGTATAAAGCGTTATCTTCTAACCTGGACAGGGCTATAAGTTCTTCGGCATATTTTAAGGACAACTCGAGATCATTCACCTGGTTAAAGGCTAATCTTCTCAGTAGTTCTAATCTTTCGGAACCTGCTAACGTATCTTCCTGATAAATCTTTACCAGACTATCGGCAATTCTCTGATCCTGTGCAGTACTACTTATACATTGAAAATGAAAAAAGCATACGGCAACGCTGATTTTTACCAGATAGTTGAAAGACCTCAATTTATTTAATTGTTAGCACATAATTTTGGATCAATATGAAATGTTCCATTTCGCTGCACTCCATTATGAATTACTGTGAAAAAGACAGAGTATTTTTCTATATTTTTCGGATCATTAGGCTCACTAGTTAGAGGCCCTTTCTTAATAGTTCCAATAACTATCTCGGGATCATCTCCATTTCCTCTTAGATGATTTCGCCCAAAATACATTCTACCATTTTCATGATGTATAGCCGAGATATTAACCACATCATCTGGGTTTAAATTAGGTTCACCTCTCCAAATGACGATGTCTCCCTTGCGCACGTTAATTGTATAGTCTTCGTTCGAAGTACTAGCCCCTTGTTTAAAATTGGCATATTGATATTGTAAAGGTTTTACAATAGCAGCAGTATCAACATACAATGTAACTATATGAATTTTGCCATTAACTGTATTAAATTCAACTTGTCGTGGATAAATTAAATTTCCTGGTGGTGGTGTAATAGTTCCCATAATAGTTTATTTTAAATGATTTATTGAGTGACAATTGTTCTAGCCGAATTCAATTCAAACTAGATGAGTATATATCAGATTTTAACGATTTTGAATTTTATAATTAGTATGATTCTTTAACTTCTTTACGCCCTAAAAAAATTGTTAAATACCTTCAATAAATATGCAGGCGGATAGTACTACTAGTGTAGTTGAGATTCTATAATACCAGTTATTTTTGATTTGGTTATTATAAAATTTAAGTTCAGGTGTAAGTTAAAACCTACTAGTCAGTTCGTCAATGACATTGGTCATAAGGAAGTGTTTCATGAAGCTATCTCAAGCTCTTTAATTCCAGACAAACGAAGAATGATTTCTAATGAATTTTGTTTATTAGACTATATTCAAACAAAAACGCACCTATGTGGTGGGTTTATTCACTCTGGTCACCTGGCTTGGATTAATTTCACTTTGTTCGTTTGACCCGGACCGAGGGAATCAGTAAAAGTCCTGTGAACTTTTACCCCGATGGGCCAGCCCTCCTAAGGCGGGCCTGCCCTCCTAAGGCGGGCCTGCCCGCCTCTGGCGGGTAAACCGGCGGCGGGCGCGAGGTCTAAAAACAAAACCTGTTTATTGAAAAGAATTATGGGAATTTGGTTCCTGGAATTTATTTCTTCGGCTGGGGTTAACTTCACTTTGTTCGTTGGACCCAGCGCTAACGAGGTCAAAAAACAAAACCACGCAAGCTGACGCTTGCCGTTTTTTATTTCTCCTGAAATCTCAAGCAAGCTTGGATTTCCTCCAAAATAAAAAACCCACCTAATCGGTGGGTTTTACTTTCTCTGGTGACCTGGCTGGGGTTGGAACCTATGGCTCTGAAGTCAGTCAGAATCGACTCTTTGCTAATTTTCACAATCGATGTTGGCGATTTGTGAACCTATTATGATATAAATTATGTCAAAGTAACTTTCGAGTTACAAATATATGAGATTTCAAATGTTAATTTTATTTATGGTTGATTAATTTTAGTTAAGTAATGCGAGCTGTCTAAAAAATGAAGGTCTATGAAGTTCATTTAAAAGATTCTGTTTTGTTGATATTGAGGTTCATAAAAATGTTCGTTTTATAGGACTTTTCAAATTGATTATATGATAATGATTTATTCACTAGGCGTTTTTCCTTGTGCCATTGTCCGCACCATACCATGACAGATGTAGTAGTGGTTGGGCATATTGAAGGCTAACGGTCTTAATAAACGGACGTTTTAATGCCGTTTATTTAATGTTGGTGGTCGTTATTTTTTCAATCAATAAATTTACTTTCCTCATTTAAAATTTTGTCCCAATCA
>CAZHWD010000062.1:0-2930 GCA_964536335.1 uncultured Eudoraea sp.
ATAGTCCAATTATCATCTTCACATTCATCGTTCGCCTCTCCAATCAGAGTAAAGTTGTTACCATTAACTGTTAAGCTATTATTGTATTCACAAGATTCAAGAAAGATTTTTACATTATTTTCTGTTACTAAGTCAGGCAAATCACCAACCCCATCACAATCCTCGGGATCATCGTCATCTATCACCACTATAACGAAACCGTAGAAGTCAACAGTATCTTCCGAACAGGCTTCCAAACCGAAAACAGTAATTTCATCACCTTCCATTAGCTGATTGAAATTGAGGAGTTCACTTCCATTTAACAATATGGTCGCCAAATTTTGAACCTGAATGATGGTTCCATCTTCGAGCGTGATTGTCAAGTTTTCAGGATCAGTTTCTTCAATGGTGCCATCTATCACCTCATCCTGAACTTCTATTAAATCGGCGACAACTGGATTGTCTTCATTGAGAGTGATTCGAGCTTTTCTTGGATGATCACAGTTGACCAATTCGGCGAGCAGATCCTGATCAATACCTCCATCACCTTCTATTTTAGTTTCTGCATCTGGAGGCAGAAAGACCGTCACACTCTCTGTTTCATCGAATGGTATAAATTCCACATTATAGCCAGTTCCAATATCAACCATCTTTATAATTGTACCGTAGTCTTGTTGTTCCTCCAGGAACAAGACAACAGCTATTAGATCACCCTTTGAAAGTTTGCCAATAGCCCTTACACCAACTCCTGGCTTGATCGCGTCATCGGTAACTTCTGTATTGCAATCAGTCAGTATCAGGGTTTGGCTGTCTACGATAACATAAATTGTATCATCAACAATCGCCTGGCCTGGAACTAATTCCATTTCAAATTTATGCTCACTATTCTCGGCCTCAACACTGCTGAGAGCTGTGCCATGTAGGTTTAAAAGTTTGCCGATTGCAACGACTGATGCGAGTATTTTCGCGTCTTTTTGTAGCTCGCCTCTTATTTTTACTTCCTGATTTACCTCAAGATCGTCTGGGGTCATGAAGTCGCCGTTCTCGTCAAATACTACCGTGTTTTCATCTACTATAATATCAATCTGGCTATCAGGGTCGTGGGCGAGCTTCAAGGTAAATCCCTTAACCTCGTCATTGACTTCTTCAATTTCTACAATCGTTCCATTTAGGATTCTCGGGCACTTTTCATTTGGCGGTATTTGCCCGAGGTTAGTAATCTCGGCTATAATAACTGGTCTGAAAATACATTTTCCTGATTTTCCTGCGGAATGCAGATTGATCGATCTTTTAGCATGAATGTCAATTGTGATGGCAATTTTGTCGCCTGAATTGACGTTAAAAGGGCCTTGCGGGTTAACCTTGACACGTCCGCTGGGAATCTTGATAGGTTTAGTATCGCAAGTCCCACCTTCTGTATAGATATCATCAACGTTTAATATGATTTTATTATAGGTTCCTGCTGGTATATCTTTGACTGTCAGCAAAAATGGTTTTTCTTGATGATCTAAAAGGTCAATTTCAACACAACTATCCGACTCAAATAATGTGACGGAACCTGGCTCCAAAGTTGCTTTGCTGATACAAAGAACAATGCTGTCATATTCTTCTGTCGGAGCATCCTTGATCAAGACAGCTGCTGTTCCCATAGAAGAAGATGTATTACTATCACTGCCACTGCCACCACCACTGCCACCACCACTGCCGCAGCCAAAAAGCATAAATGGAAGGGTTATTACAACAAGGATAAGAAACAAGAATCTGAACCTGACCATGCCGACCCCCTTCAGATAAAGCTGATAAAATTGCAGAGAAAGACAAAGATTAATATTAATTAAAATTTTTAGGTTTCTGTCGATAAATTTCGTTATTCATAGCTTTTAATTAATTTCCACAACTCTCTACTTGATTATTTTATTTTTGTCAACATAAATAATAAAATCATGTTGTTATAGGATATTTTTTTTCACCTAGTATGTAAATCATTTCCGTTTTTCAACCAGAGATTCAGATAAAATAGATAACAAGGATGAGAAATCATTATGAAATTTTAAGGAGGTGGGAAAATATTCGTTGCTTGAAAAAATAGAATCCGATTTAAAATTGGAAATCGATAAGTTGTGAGATATTTCGATAAGATATTAGTAAGGAAAGATTGGGCTGAGAAACCTTGATAAAACGAATACCACACAAAAACTGCAAATATATTATGTAATCACAGAAATGGCCAGCCTTGCGATACGTAGATGTAACCCTATCTCAGGTAAAAATGCAGATATTCTAATCTGATATCATGTTTTGAAGGTCGGTCAATTCTGTATAGATGTTTACAATATCTGAAGCTATCCACGTATCAACCAAACACCACGAGGAACCTGATATTTTAATTCCTCACAATCACCCGAGGGCGGTTGGTGTCCTGGAGGGCGGTCAGGATACCAGATTCGGCATTTGCCTGGTGGCGGCATGTGTCCCCTTGGAATTTTTTGGTTTTCATCAGAATAGTGAGACTGTTCTGTCTCGGGATAATTTTCATCCCCATCGGATTCTATAATGACTCTGCCTTCTTCATTCTCAAGAATTACAGTTCCCTGTCTTGCACATCCAAATATTGTTAACAAAAGAAACAAACCAGTGAAAATAAGTGCTTCAAAACATTTGGCATTCACCATAATTGCACCTCAATGATATCTCTTCTGCCGTTGGAAGGAGATGGTTTTATAAGAATCAAAAACAAGATTTGCTTGACTTGACAACCACCAACAGATGATACTTAATAAGCATTTTATCTATTGTACCGCAGAAGAAACACAAGAAATTTACCGAACCAACGTAAATTATTTTCCTTAATTTTACGAATAGTTGAATATAACTAGTAAAAAAGAAAATCATTTATGAATTGAACTTAAGCTCAATAGACCCAATTTTAATAATGTCTGCGTTCTTTAATT
>CAZHWD010000063.1:0-6558 GCA_964536335.1 uncultured Eudoraea sp.
GATGGATAATAATGAAACAGTAATAAACGACAATTACTACGTGGAGTATGTTATAATAGGTAATGGTACTTATGGTCGTTTTAGTAATTGGACAGCCACTACGCCACAAGGTATATATACTAATAGTGGTTATCAAGCGAGAAGTTGGAATCAAACATATGGACCTATAAATAAAGGATTTGAATGTGAAGTTCGAA
Source organism: uncultured Eudoraea sp. (assembly GCA_964536335.1). GTDB lineage: Bacteria > Bacteroidota > Bacteroidia > Flavobacteriales > Flavobacteriaceae > Eudoraea. The sequence continues at coordinate 198 of CAZHWD010000063.1, forward strand.
TAGATGATTATATAAGTGGAGCTCCCACTATTGAAATACATGTTTCAAAAAACGAAGAACCGTTTGCTTTAAAAGTAAGTAAAACGGGGGACTCAGCATCATATACTATAGATTTTTAAAATGTTGATTAAACAATTTGACAAAAAAAAAGCCAGCCACTAACAATGGCTATAAGTAATTGCTTGTTCTCGCCTACTTACGAATCCCGATAGCTATCGGGACTTGCGGATTTTCAGTTTTGTGTGTACCTGTCTAGCGACAGGCAGGCTTGTAAAGTTAAGTGCTAAATCACGCAACTACTCATACGAGCCGAGACCGTTAGGGTACATTAAAGCAGAAATATTTTATTCCAATAATTTGTATTCAATTGGACTTACCAAGTAAGTAATCCCTTATCATAAATCATTAGTTACCGTTTAGTACTAACTTCATCTGTGGGAAGTGCTGTGAAATATTAAATGAATTAAATCAATCCCTTCTTTTGGAGAATAGAACAGATTAATTACTCCACGGGCATAGTTCTACCAAGACAATTGAAATTTATATCCATTTAGAGGACTGGTCCAGTATGGACATCAAAGATTTATTATCTTAGTACACATAGGTAGGATATCATCAATGATGCTATCCCTTTGTTAGCCTTCATTATGACCAACCACTAACCAATGATAAAATTCTTTAGAAAAATCCGATACGACCTTATGGAGAAAAATAAAACGATAAAGTATTTAAAATATGCTTTTGGAGAAATTCTTCTTGTAATGATTGGAATATTATTAGCATTACAAGTTAATAACTGGAATGAAAGCCAAAAAGATGAAACGGAGGCTCATATTTATTTGACCAATTTAAGAGGAGCTCTAAATGACGATATTGCTTCTTTGGAATCTAACATTTCTTTCAATAAAACACGATTAAAAGGTATCTTTTATATACTTGAACATTCAGAATTGAACACCCAAACTTTTACAGAAATGGAATGGATTGATGTTTCTAAAAATGATGATGCAAATCATACATGGAAGGGTTCGTTTCCAGATTCATTAAACCGAAAGTTTACCAATTTGGCTTTTTCCATGCTTGGCCGCGGTTTCGGAGGCGCTACTTTCAACAAATCAGTAATCAATGAGTTATATTCCACAGGCTCCTTCTCCAACATTCACAGCGCCATTCTAAAAAGTAAAATTGGTGATTATTACAGCTTTCTGGCCCAACGCCTTGAAGGTTATGCCATCGAAGAACATGAAGAATGGGCGAATGAAACCACTCGATTTTTACGTGACAAGTACGGTATATTTACTTTAGATGTTTCAGATTTGGAAGATCCTATTGCTTCTTTAAAGGGCAAAAAAGATGTGGAACACCAATTGCGATATCTGGCTCTTGAAGTAAATTATCAATGTACTTGGGCCTCACAATCTCAAAAAAAGGCTTTGGACTTGATAAGACTTATTGAAAAAGAAGAACACAGCTTGAAAAATTAACAAGTTAAACATAGTTTCTGTTTAGTATTATCTACATCTGTGGGAAGTGCTGTAAAATGGACGGTTATTCGAACAGAATAAAGTAAAAGCCCCATGTCCCACAAAATCTTCGTTTTGAAGGGCTTTCCAAAACAATGGCATGATAATGATTTTTTTTCACTAGCGTTTTTCCCGGTGCCATTGTCCGCACCACACCATGACAGATGTAGTATTGGTTGGTCTTTCATAATATAGGATGGAGTAGGAGATAGATAGCAATTAATTATACACGTTGTTGTGCGTAGTTTTTCTTTAACCAATATTCACATTAAATAAATACCCTACCATAGCAGTTAACCCCATTGCCACTGTTCCCCAGAATGTAATTCGGATGATAGCCTTACTAATACTTGACCCACCTGTTTTGGCTGCTAACGCCCCTAAAATGATTAGGAAAAAAAGAGCAAAACCGTAAAGTGAATACTCCATACTTTTTAAAGGCAAGAAAAGGGTAACAATAAAAGGTAGTATGCCGCCAACTGTAAAAGCTGCGCCAGAAGCAAAAGCGGCTTGCATAGGTTTAGCTTTACTTATTTCATTCAAACCCAATTCATCTCTTATGTGTGCTCCTAGCGCATCGTGTTGTGTTAGTTCTTTTGCAACTGTTAGAGCAGTTTCTTTTTTTAGTCCTCTTTTTTCATAAATCTCAGCTAACAGCTGCAATTCAATCTCAGGTGTTTCTGTTAATTCTATTCTCTCTCTTTCAATATCTGCTTTTTCTACATCTGTCTGAGAACTTACAGAAACATATTCACCTGCTGCCATTGATAGAGCACCAGCTACTAATCCTGCTAAAGTTGCTAACACAATTGGGTCTCTAACGGCACTTGCAGCAGCAACACCTATTGCAAGACTCGCTGTTGATAAAATTCCGTCATTGGCCCCCAGAACTGCGGCTCTTAACCAATTACTTCGGTGGATGTAATGGTTGTCTAAATAATTGTCTATATTCTTTGTGGTTTCACTCATTTTATTGGATTAATTTAATTATACACGTTGTTGTAGCACGTTTTTATTTTTATTCAGTTTTCGCCTTCTCAACAAATCCAAAAACCTGAATTAGTCCATAAGTCATACCTAATGCAATAAGTGAAGCAATAACATCATATGGGTCATAGACATTATTTCCTCCAAAGTTATGAAATTTATATTCCTGCGATACCGAATAAATTGAGGCTAAGCCTACAGCAACTAAATAAAAATATTCGTCTTTGATGTGCCCCATTTTTTTGTTAAAGCGATGTTTCAATTGCAATAAAATTCCGGTCAACAGAAGGGTGCCAACTATTGCTTCAATTAGATTTGGAATTGAAAGAACAATTATTTGAAAAAACTCAGACGTTTCATTTTCCAAAACCCAAGGTCTCAGTAAGAATTTATTCAGAAAAAAACAAGAATTACCACTCCAAATAAGTATCTGACATATTTTTTTATCGAAATTTCTTTCATTTTACCAATGTGCTACAACAAAGGGAAATAGTTATTGATGATATCCTGCTTATGTAAACTAAGATAATGAATGAATTTGTAATAGTATTTAGTAAAGTAGTATTAAGACTTGGAAAGACCACCACATTGTAGAGAGTAACAGAAGTAGTAGTGGTTGGTCCCGATAACTATCAGGATTATAATAATGGATAGGGCAGGAATGAAATAAGCATCATTGAAATTAATAAGAGCTTTCTTTGTCATAATACTGCATCTTTCTTCTTATTTCTACAAATCTGGGTTCTTCATATAGTGGTTTAAAAATAGGATCTACATTAATCATATACGCAATACCATACTCACTTTTTTCCTGAGCTTTTTCAAGCCAGGTCAATGTTTCATCAATGTTGGTCTGGGCAACTGCAACCATGGCCATGGCCAGATTGACTTGATGGTCACCTGAAGCCATTCTCTTTTCCAATTCCTGACGGTATCGTTCACTTTCCACGATATTGCCAAGCTTAAAGTGCGAATTGGATAAATATGCTACATTCCAGTTGAAAGGAACCTCATCCGTTTCAAATGCTTTTTCAAAGTATTTTAGAGCTTCTGCAAATTGATTGTCGTGATAATAACTCCAGCCCACGAAAAACTGGAAAAATGGGATATCTACAACTTGAATAGCTTCTTCATATAGTGCCTGAGCCTTTTGTATTTGTCCCTCTACCATATGGATATTAGCTCTGTCCCACCAAATAAAAACATTACCGGGGTCAATTTCTCTTCCAAGATTTGCATACTTCTTCGCTTTTTGAAGCTCACCAAGCGCAACATAAGTAGATACGACCGTACAGAAACAATAACTAATAGGTATTTTCGGCCAGGAATTCATTTCCAAGGCATGTACTACATCTTTTTCAGCCTCACGAAGCAAACCTTTTACCAAAAGGTTTGAATGAGCTCTAACCAAGTAAATGTCCGAACTTTTTGGATCCAGGGCAATGGATTTTTCAATGTATGGAGAGGTTAAACTTAGTATTTCTGTTTTTGATCGCTTACCCCCTAACCAAGATCCTGATTGAAAATCAATACTCCATGCCAAATGCGCATAGGCCTGAGAATAATTTGGATCAAGTTCAATGGCTCTTTCCAGCATCTCAATACTATTGGACATTCCTTCTGGTGTTAGCGGGGCAAATTCAGCTTTTGATTTTAGAAATAATTTAAACGCTTCACCATTATCAGTATTTACTTTTGCTAATGATATCTCCTCCTCCGTTGTCAATTCTATGTTGAGACTTTTGGCAACCTGCTTTGCGATTGATAATTGTATAGATGGTGCATTTTTCATCACCTCATTAAAAGACTCGTTCCATATTCTTTCATTTGAATGTGGGTTGAAAAGTTCTATGGAGAGTCTAATGCTATCCCCGAAGACCCTAGAGCTTCCCGAAATTAAATAATTAACATTTAATTCATTCGCTATGTCGATAGGTGGTATTGTAGATTTTTTGTAATGGATTGATGTGGAAAATGCCAATACCGCAATGGTTTTAATTTTTGCAAGCTCATCGATGATTTCCTGAGTCACTCCATCCGAAAAGTATTCAAGTTCTTCATTTTGATTCATGTTTTTCAACGGAAGAACAGCAATGGATATTTCAGATCCCCCAGAGGGTTCAGTTTTTGTTTTTTTGAAATTATAGTCTGAAAGATTGTATAATAAGAATGCTCCAAGAATCAATATAATAGGTATCCAAAGAAATCTTATTTTTTTGTTCGAGAATACAGAAGAGGGAGTATTGATCTTTCCTTTCCCCTTCATATCTGGCGATAAGGGAACGGTTAATTCATCATTTGATATCGCATATAATGTAATATCTCTTTCAATATTTTTAAAGGCAAAATCGCCAAGTTTAACCGTTTTGATTTCGGGGTGATTCTTTATTTGAAAATAGATATCAGAACTAATTAAAACAGAATTGGCCACACCCATAGATTCAATACGGGAGGCGATATTTAAACCATCCCCAAAGATATCATGGTCTTTACGAACTATTTCTCCAACATGTATGCCTATTCGAAGCGGTACCGATGGTTCTTCTCTCAAATTATGTTGTATGCTTATAGCACATTTTATGGCACTTACGGCACTTGGGAATAACATGAGACACCCATCACCATAAGCCTTAACAATTTCTCCATCATATTTTTTTGACTGAATTTTTAAAACTTCTTCAAAGTGCTTAAGCTTGGATAATGCCAGTTCCTCATCTTCTTGCATCATGGAGGAGTATCCAACAATATCGGCATAAATGATTATTGAAATGAGTCTATCAAGATTATCCATAACCTACCAGGTATGATCCATTATACTTATTTAAAGTAATCAAATGGATTGAGCTAGTCAAATTTAATCCAAAAACCCCAAAAGAATGATGGGTTCTTTTAATATTAAACACCTATTCAGGAATATGGCCGAGGCCATTCAATATCGATCCCTTGATAGAGAAGGGTGGTTGGGGTATATTAATAATTAGACCTCCACATTCTATACCATAACCGACGTTGTTCTTTTAGGAGGTTAAATAGATAACGGAAAGTATAAAATGCGTTTTAATGCAATTTATACAATGTTACCACCCGTTTTAATCTATAATTGCCTGGTAAGTTAATGATTTGAATTTTCTATCAATATCACTTACATTCGGCTGAATTTGGGTTAACAGGATACCGATTAGTTGTTCTTCAGGATCAACCCAAAAATGAGTATTAAATAATCCTAGCCACCTGTAGGTTCCTGCACTTTCGATTGTTCCTGTTTCACTAGGTCCTTTGGAGATTGCAAAGCCCAACCCAAAGACTTCTCCCTTCCGCCAATTAAACATATCACCTGTCTGGTTGGAAGTCATTAGCTCTACCGTTTTTCTACTGATAATTTGTTTGTTTTTGTACTTACCCTTATCTAAAAGCATTGTAAGAAATTTATAATAGTCAGTTGCAGTTGAGAGTAATCCACCTCCACCTGAAAAATAATTCGGGTTGGAAGCATAGGTAACATAATCAGAATAATTCAAAAATCTGCTTTTAACCTCACCAACTATTCTTTTAAGTTGGTTTTCTTCATAGCCATACATTACAGCTAATCTGTCCTTTTTGGTTTCAGGTAAAAAGAAATAGGAATCTGTCATTTCCAGAGGTTCAAATATCTTCTCTTGAAAAAAGGCTTCTAGGGTCATACCTGAAATAATTTCAATCAAGTAACCAAGAACATCAGCACTCATTCCATATTGGAATTTTTCTCCTGGTTGGTGCATAAGTGGTAAAGAGGCTAATCTTTTAACTGTTTCGCCAATTGTACCCTGTGTTTTTCCAAACCCGCCGTAAATATTATTTTGAATATACAAGTC
>CAZHWD010000064.1:0-10015 GCA_964536335.1 uncultured Eudoraea sp.
CCTATTTCACCAAACCTTCTCAAATATTCTGCATATTCAGGATTTGCAATGATTGGTGCATGTCCAGCTCCTTCATGGATAATATCCGGTGCCGGGGTGTATTCAATGTGCTCAAGTTGTCTTATGTCTGAAGCAATAACAAGCACATTATAGGCCTGGAATTCCATAAAAGCGGCCGGAGGAATAAACCCATCTACGGCAACTGCAGCCCATCCAATTTCTTTTAAAATGCGATTCATCCCGTACATATTAGGAATGTGATCTACAGAAATTCCGGTTTTATTAAGTCCCTCTACATATGATTTATGGGCTACGGTACTCAGATAGTCCACATTTTTTCGCATAACATAACGCCAGACAGCCTGGTCTATGGCCGTATAATCCTCATAGTTCTGAGGTTTAATATATTGTTTAAGATGAGAGGGAAGTTTATCTAAAATAGGGTTACTTTCAAAAGACATAACAGTTCATTAATGCCTTATAAAGATACAAAAAACCGCCCAAAGCGGGCGGTTATAAATTTAATTCGAAGCAATAACCTCGGGAGGATATTGTTGCAATATTTGGGATACAAATTGACGAATACGTTGCTCTTTCTTTTCTATGTTTTTGGTATTATTCAGGGTGCCAACACCTCTACCTTGCCAAACTAATTCTTTTTTTGCGGTATCTATTAAATCAATATATAATGAACCTTCTGTTCTGGTACTTACATTATTACCATAATAACCCGGTCCCCAATAATAAGGATTATAATAACCGTAATAACCGGGCCAGCCCCAGCCCCAGCCATAACCATAACCCCAGCCCCAGCCCCAGCCGTTATATACATCGACCTCCACTCTCTCATTTGTAAAAATACTTATAAGAAGGTCAGGTTGATCAGACTTAATAAGGCCAAGGGAATCCATTTCAGTTTCAATTGCCCTAAGGATTCGCTTTTTATCCAGATCGGAAATCTGAGCCTTGTCTATTCCTGTTTTGTAAAACGCGTAACTTTTGTAAGTCTTAAAATCGGTTTGCTGGTCGTAATCTGCTAAAACATTTACTGAGGCACAAGAACTTAAGAAGAAAATGAAAAGTACCGGTATTGCAACTATTTTTATCTTTTTCATAATAATACTTTTTGGGTTCGTCAACCATTAAGAATAAGATATTAGCACAATTATCATGCCAAATACACGGTTAAATTATTGCATATTTGTTTTTATGTTATACCCATAAGGGCAATGCCTGCAGCTACTTTCACAACAATACCCGCGTTTAAGATGATATTCTTTTGTGAAAACGCGATAGCCTTCTTCAGATAGGTAAAAATCACCTTCTTCCGCTGGTAATATCTTTTTCATTTGTGTAAAATTACGAGATAATTATCAATAAAATATTACAGGATAATTCAAAACCCGACAAAATACCACAGATTATAATGTTATTAACTTAACGAATATGTTGGTAAGCTCTTCTGATTTATGGGCTAATATAAAATTTAACAATTATCTTTGTTTAAAGCTGTTAATACAATTGCTTATGATTGTGGTAATTAGACAATTTTTTTATAAGAATTATGTAGGCCTGTCTCTATGGCCGTTTATTATTCTCAAGAATGTTAATTTAAAACAAGATGCTGTTTTAATTAATCACGAAAGGATTCATTTGCAACAACAACAGGAACTTCTTCTTATTCCTTTTTATTTTTTATATCTCTCGGAATGGTTGCTTAGATCTTTGCTTTATTTTGACAGCTATAAGGCATATCAAAATATTAGTTTTGAACGTGAAGCCTATCATAATGAAATAAATATGGAATATCTTACAAAAAGAAAACGTTTTAGCTTTATTAAATATTTTTGGAGCCACTAAGCCCTGAAGTTGTGTTGGTCACCAATCAAAAAATATCCCTTCCCATCTTAGAGAAAAAGAAAGTAGAACTTCATATAAAGCGTGAGGATTTGATTCATCCTCAAATTTCAGGTAATAAATATCGTAAACTTAAGTACAATCTACTTAAGGCAAAGGAACTGAAGAATGATGCTATTCTAACATTTGGAGGAGCTTACTCAAATCATATTGCAGCAACCGCCTACGCCGGAAAGTTGAACGGGATGCGGACTCTAGGGGTGATAAGAGGGGAAGAATTAGCTGCTTTATGGACAAGCAATCCAACCTTGGCTGCTGCACATAAGCAAGGAATGAGGTTTAAATTTGTTTCCAGGACAGACTACAGGAAAAAAGAAACTGCTGAATTTTTAGATAAATTAAAGGCGGAATTTGGTAATTTCTATTTGGTTCCGGAAGGGGGGACAAACAAATTAGCTATTAAAGGTTGTGAGGAGATTCTTACCCCTAAGGACTCGGAATTTGATGTAATCTGTTGTTCGGTTGGAACCGGAGGTACTTTGGCAGGAATAATTAATAGTGCTACTTCCAGCCAACGGGTATTAGGTTTTCCTGCTCTTAAAGGCGACTTTTTAAAGAAAGATATTTGTAAATTTGTCGAAAATGGGAACTGGGAATTGTGTACAGAATACCATTTTGGGGGCTATGCCAGGGTTGATGAAGCGTTAATATCGTTTATAAATGAAATGAATCAAATCATCGGTATACCCTTGGATCCGGTTTATACGGGAAAAATGATATATGGTATATTAGACATGATTGCCAACGATTATTTTAAACCGAAGACTAAAATATTGGCTATTCATACTGGTGGATTGCAAGGAATAGCTGGAATGAATTTATATTTGAAAAGCAAAAATTTACCCATAATCGATATATGAAACACACTACACTGGCAGTTGTATTGGTTTTTTTACTTCTAAGTTGTGGAACTAAAAAAAGAACTACCAATTCTAAGAAAACATCTTCAGAAGTCGTAAAGTCCAACAAGTCCGGAAAAGATCGAACGAAGTATCCATTTCCTGAAGATTCCGGAAAGTTTATGCGCTTTTCCACGTCATCTATAGAAGAATATTTAGTAACCTATTCAGAAATCGCCCAATTTGAAATGAAGGCCTATGGTATACCGGCCAGTATTACTTTGGCTCAGGGGATTTTGGAAAGTGGTTATGGAATGGGAGCACTTACCTTAAAAACTAATAATCATTTTGGGATTAAATGTCATAATAGTTGGGATGGGGAGTTTGAATATCACGATGATGATGAAAAAGGTGAGTGTTTTAGAAAATACAATCATCCAATGTACTCATTTCGTGATCATAGCATTTTTCTTTCATCCAGGGCTCGCTATGCTTCCCTTTTTGAATTAAGGCGAGATGATTATAAAGGATGGGCAAAAGGGCTTAAGAAAGCAGGCTATGCTACTGATAAAAGCTATCCTAAAAAATTGATTTCCTTTATTGAAAGGTATCAGCTCTACAAATACGACAATGAAGTTTTGTCTCAGGGATATCTGGTTCAGGCAGAACCTAAGAAATATGATTACAAAAAGTATGTTGTCCAAAAAGGAGACACCTTATATTCTATATCCAGAACCTATTTTATTACCGTCGATGAGTTGATGGAACTCAACGATATGAACTCCAGTAACTTGTCTATTGGCCAGGAACTGAAGATTAAATCGGAAAGAATAAAATAAACTAATATGATTTATCAGAGAAGTAGCGCCTTATTTGCTGAGGCTAAGAAATATATTCCGGGCGGTGTAAATTCTCCGGTCCGCGCTTTTAAGGCAGTTGGAGGTGACCCTGTTTTTGTTGAAAGGGCCAAAGGAGCTTATTTATATGATGTAGATGGTAATAGGTTAATTGACTATATTTCTTCCTGGGGTCCGTTGATTTTGGGGCATGCCTATGAACCTGTAATTAATGCAGTCATTAAAAAAGCCAGGCTTGGTACTTCTTTTGGAATGCCTACCGAAATAGAGACAAATCTTGCTCAATTGGCAGTTTCTATGGTTCCCAATATTGATAAGATTAGATTTGTAAATAGCGGAACAGAAGCTTGTATGAGTGCTATTCGTCTGGCCCGCGGATTTACAGGAAAAGAAAAGATTATAAAATTTGCCGGATGTTATCATGGACATTCAGATTCCTTTTTAATTCAGGCGGGAAGTGGAGCCGTAACATTTGGCAGTCCTAATAGCCCAGGAGTGACTATAGGTACGGCTAAAGACACCTTATTGGCAGAATATAATAACCTGGAAAGTATGATTACCCTGATTGCGGCTAACAAAGGTGAAATTGCCGCTGTTATCATAGAGCCTATAGCTGGTAATATGGGATGTATTGTTCCATCAGATTCTTTTATGGACGGGCTTAGAAAGATATGTACAGAGGAAAATATTCTTTTGGTTTTTGATGAAGTAATGACAGGATTCAGGCTTGGTCGTGGTGGGGCACAAGAGGCTTTAGGAATTGATGCAGATATTGTAACTTTCGGAAAGGTAATCGGGGGAGGCCTTCCTGTAGGGGCATTTGCTTCCAGGGATGAAATTATGGCACATCTTGCTCCCGAAGGGCCTGTTTATCAGGCTGGGACTCTTAGTGGTAATCCTTTGGCCATGAGTGCCGGACTAGCTATGCTCACAGAGTTAAATAATAGACCTGAGATTTTTGAAAGCCTTGCCCAAAAAACAGCTTATCTACATAAGGGCATGTCCTCTGTTTTAATGGAACATGGTATTCCTCATCAAATTAACCGTTTTGGATCGATGATTTCGGTTCATTTTACTGAAAATCCGGTGATAGATTTTAGTAGTTCGGCTAAAGGAAACAATGAGTTATTCAGAAAGTATTTTCACGGCATGTTAGAGCAAGGAATATATCTTCCGCCGAGTGCCTTTGAAAGCTATTTCTTAAATGATGCTATAACATATAAAGATTTAGATAGTACAATTGAAGCCTTAAAGAAGATTGCTCCTAATTTGGTTTGAAATGCAGTATTAATAAAGAAACGGAATATAGAAAAATTAAACTAAATTCTATACCCCGATTTCCTTTAGACTCAAGACCTATTTACCATGCCTCCTGCCGGCACCATGTTCTCTTTTACCCTCTTTGCTGTGATTTCTGCGATGATGGTTTATACCTTCCCATTTTTGAAATTGCTCTTCTGAAAGAATTTGTTTCATCTTTCCTTTTTGGGCAATCATTCTGTCCAATCGTTCATTTTGAAAGTCAAAACGTTCATCCGCACTTGGTTTAGATTGTTCTGCCTCTTCCTTTTTCGCCATCCGTTCTAACTTTAAGGCCTTGCGCTCTGAGGCATTTTCCAAGTTTATCTTTTCGATTTCCTTCTGTTGAGCGGTACTTAAATCCAAAGCCAAAGTCATCTTCTTTGTCTTAAGTATGGCTATTTGTTCCGGAGTCATATCTTTCATACCCCTTTGTTCCGAATCAAAATGTTGGCCTCTTTGAGTATAACCCATCAGGCCAATTAATAATACAGTTGTTACTAATACTTTTTTCATGTGTTTATGTTTTTGTTATATCCCTTAGATTATTATTTCATTATTTGGTTTAATCCACATTTTGATATTGTAAAAATTTTAACACCACAGAGAATTAGTTTAGGTGAATCCAATGCTGAATGTTTTATAGCCTTATTAATTAAAAACAAAAAGGGCCCGGTTTTTAACCGAACCCTTTTATTTGGGAATTATATATGGATTTGTTTTACTAATTAGGACCTTCAAATTGAATTGGGAATGCAGGTTTTAAATTTTCATCAGTAATTTCTACAACTTCAACTGACGTATATTCCTGTTCATGATTTTGATTATTGTCCAAAACGTAATAGCTAAATGCAGACAATACAAAACAAACAAAATAAAGCAGACTCTTAGTTTTATAAGACATAATAATGGGGGTTTATGTTCATCACTAAAGTATAACCAAAAATGAGCCTGGTAGAATGAATGTTGTGAATACCTCCTATATTAGGGTTAAAAATGCATTATTTGTGGTCTGCTTCATTTCTTCTCAGATTTTATCTAAAAGCACTTTACATTTAATAGCTTTAATAAGGTAATTCACCGAGCACTACTAGCGTGAAGATACCGGATTTAGTATTTGATCTATGCGCTCTCTTACATCTTGTAAATGATATTTACTCATGTTATCCGAAGTTCTTGGGATGACTTTCTCTATATTCCTTTTTAGACCATTCAATTCTGCCCTTGCAACGGACCTGATATCAGACTGGCTGGTATTTATAACCGTGGCCTTTCGATAGCCTCCATTCACTGGTTTTTTAATTTTGCTTTCGGCCGTCATAAGGAATTCTAACCTGTCTATATGTGCCTTTTGCAGATCTCTTCTATAGGTATCAATTTTATGGCCGCTTTTAAGTTCAGACCATATACCGCTGCTCAAATCTTTCATCATGGAATTTAATGAATAGGCATCGACACCCAATTGTGTTTCCTGCTCTATAAGTCGCGCCATTCTACCAAGGCTCAGGACATTGTTTAAGGATCGCACTTGTAAGGCCCTTACCATTTCAACAGATCCCGAGTATTCTATTCTTCCAAATATCTCATCATCCAATAACCATTCGGGGGTATTAAATAATTCTTGCTGAAGAAATTTCAAACATTTCTTCTGATGTTGTTTGGGGACTGGAGTATATACCTTACCCTCCTGTTCATACGTTTTATAATTTTCATATACACCTCCTATGTTATTTGAGACATGCCCCATATACCTGTTGAATTGCCCAACTAGCTGCCCGTATAATTTTTCCAGATCATCATAATCTTTTCCTTCTTCCTCTGTCCATTTAATTAAATTAGGAACAATTCTTTTTAGATTTGCAATCCCATATTTGCCCGCTTTTATTGCGTTGTCTCCTAAATCTTCTGTCTGAGAACTTGGGTCCACCACATCTCCAACCTGCTGATGCCCAAAACGGTAAAGCGGGTCCCCAGCATGTTCAAGAATCCAACTATCCAGAATTTTTTTCTCTTCCTTATCTGTTTTGTTTAAGATGGGTTTGTAGCCCCATTTGATGGCATATTTGTCATAAATACCAATATTGGGCATAAGTGCTACGTCGCCGTCTCCTGGTTGCGCTACATAGTTAAAACGGGCATAGTCCATAATTGAAGGGGCGGTTCCGAACTTTTTGGTGAAGGATTCAGAACGTAGTGAATCTACGAAGTATGCTACGCTGCTACCCATATTATGAGGTAATCCTAAAGTATGGCCAACCTCATGCGAAGAAACAAAGCGTATAAGACGCCCCATAACTTCATCTTTAAAGTCCAGGCCCCTGGCTTCATCATTAATAGCTGCCGTCTGAACAAAAAACCAATTGCGTAAGAGAGACATTACATTATGATACCAGTTGATATCGGATTCTAAAATTTCTCCACTTCTGGGGTCACTTACATGTGGGCCATTGGCATTAGGTATAGGAGAAGCCAAATATCTAACCACTGAATATCTTACATCTTCCGGTGACCATTCCGGATCTTCTTCTTTTGATGGAGGATCTTTTGCCAGAATAGCATTTTTGAATCCTGCATATTCAAACGCAACCTGCCAGTCCTCAATACCTTGTTTAATATATGGGACCCATTTTTTTGGAGTAGCTCTGTCTACATAATATACTATAGGCTTTTTGGGTTCCACCAACTCACCTCGTTTAAACTTTGCAATATCCTCGTCTTTAACTTCCAGGCGCCATCTATCCAGATATTTTATTGTTTTACTTTCCTGTGCATCCAGACCATAATCTGTTTGACCCCTGGAAAACCAGCCTACTCGTTTATCGAAATATCGTCTTTTCATAGGCGTTTTCGGTAAAAGAATCATTGAGTTATTAATTTCTATAGAGATAGATCCAAGGCTCGCATTTGAAGGCGGATTAGTGGCGTTATAGGTCTTTACATGTCTTGCCTCCAGATTTAACGGATAACTTTTTAAAGATTCAATAAAACTCCTGCTCTCGTCCAATTTGGATACCTTATAACGCTTTCGATAAAACTCCGGCATGCCTATGGCTTTAACATCCTTGATGAAGAAATGATCGACATCAATTACAGTGGCAGGATTTAGAGAATCTTTATTGAAGGCCTTAATATCAAAGGCGTATAAAACGGGTTCAAAATTGGAATTTACCACAGCTTCATGGACCGGGAGTGAATCGTCTGCAACTACATTATAACTTACTACCCGTAATAAAACTTTTTTAGGTTTCTTTTCCCAGCGCAATACCTGGGTATTAATTTTTCCACCCCCAAACCCAATTCCTGATGCTGTTTTAGAGATTCTGCTTACCATCAACATTTCCCTGTTGAAAAGAGAATCGGGTATTTCATAAAGATGTTTATCCTCAACAACGTGGATTTTAAACAGCCCTTTATCTGTAATGGCGTCTTTGGTGATCACTTTGGAATAGGGCTGTATTTTATCCTTTTTCGAATCTGTCTTGCCTTCAGTTTGTTCTGTTTTGTCCTTTTTCTTTTTAAAGATTTGTGCATTAGCATTGCTTGGGGTACCTAAAGCAACTATTGCCAAAACAAGTAGTGGAATAATTTTATTTGCCATTTAATAGTGATAGAGTTTTGATACGAATTTGCCAAAGAACTGAAAAATTAATCGAAACTATTGTTAATTAAATCATAAGCATATTTTTTTACAATATAGCAGAATGGGAATATAACTATCAGTTAATCAGTAATATAAATACCATAAGCACATCGGTAAATAGTGTTATCACTTAAAGTATTAGTTGTTAATCAAAAGCCAATAGTGTAACAAATTAATTTTTCGACCGTCTTATATACAAACAACGATCAACAAAAAACAAATTATAAAATGAACAAATTATTAATATTAAGTGGATTGGTAATGCTGGGCACAACCACCACACCGCAAGAGAATACATTGTCTTCAAATTGTACCACATCTGAAGATAGCATTCATGTAAGTATGGAAGATGTAAATAGTCATGATTTACTTGCTATGGAGACTGAAACCATATGGAAAGCGCCTAAACTAGTAAGCAGAGTTTTAGTTAATGCACCAGAAGATATAAAAGTTTCTGAAATTGTATTTATTGAAGAAGAGCCTGCTCTGGATCTAGGATTTGATACAGCGGAGTATTTACCTGAAGACTTTGATCCTTGTAGTGTTTATTTTGATGTAAATTCTATTGTTTTCATGGATGAAGAAATGACAGAGCTTGGGTTTGATACGGAGGAGTATTTACCTGCAAATTTTAATGCATATGCGAATCCCAATAATATAGATGGAATTAATTATATAGAAGAAGAAACTATCGATCTGGGATTTGATACAACAAAATATCTACCGGAAGATTTTGATCCTTATGAATTCTATTTGGATTTGGATTCTGTAGAGTATATAGAAGATGAAGAAGAATTAGATTTTGATTTTAGTACTGAGGATTATTTACCAGCTGGATTTGATCCTTTATCAAGATAATAAGTAGATAGAATATCTTATTTCTATCGAATTATTGGGTTAGTCGCCGTAAAGCCTTTGTTCTGCAAAGGCTTTTTTTATTGGCCTACCTTAATTTTGTAGCTTTTCAATATTATCTAAACGTAAATTAACAAAAAATTAACTTAAAATGGCTGAATATAGAATTGCTAAAAACTGTAATTGGTTAGGCTGGTCTTGATAAATTTTGTAGTGCTCTTTTGAACTGTTCTTAAGTTTTATCACCGGAAACTGAGAAATTCGTTTTTAAGGCCAGATTAATCAATTGTTAAGAGTATAAGAAGAGCAATAATAAGCGTATTTCTCTGTTTATCTTTGCTAAAATATTAACCTATTAGCGTTATGAAAAAACTAAAAATAATAATAAGTAGCTTTTTGATAGTAGCATCTATCAATGGTATAAATGCTCAGAATCCAAATGATGATAATAATCATTTTGATGTTAGCAGCATTGTATACATAGAAGACGAAGATTTTGATCTTGGTTTCAATACATCAGAATACCTTCCGGAAGATTTCGATCCTTATAAATATTATTTTGATCTGAATTCCATTTCTTATGTGGAGGATGTTTATGTTTATATTGA
>CAZHWD010000065.1:0-20201 GCA_964536335.1 uncultured Eudoraea sp.
CCGTCCAGACCGCAAACGCAAAGTCCTTCACATAAAATGTGAGGGACTTTTTTTGATTGAATCCGTACAACATTTTAATTCCAGTTTTTTACTTTTATTTATCTTTAGTTGAACTAGGCTTAGCATGGGTAACTTATTTGATAAATTAATAGATTGGGTTATTGTCTTAGCAAATGGAAAAGGTTCCTTAAGTAGAAAGTTCAGTATTCTACTAGAAGGAAGCAGAAATAGGCATATCTTTTTATTTATTTTACTAGCAGTCCCTATCTCCTTTCTTGCTCATAGCCTTTATTTAGCTCACAAAAGCCTCCTAATTGCCCTTATTCCAATTTTGGTATTGGTTGCATTTGCATTGATTCTTTTGGCCTCAAATAAAGTAAAACAGCGTTTGAAAGATGCAAGAAATTCTAATCAAATCAAATTAGTTGGCTTCAACTATGATTTTAATGAAAGTGTTCTAAGAAGAATATTTGCCTCATTGACTAAATATGAATTTTTAGATGAAAATAAAACTCGGTTTTCCGACTTCTACAATGTTTTTGTTGAAGATTTTGAAAAACATGACTCAATAGTTCATTTCAACTGCACACAGCCACAATTGAAGTATATACTAGAAAAATTCAAGTATCTCAAACGAGGATTCGATCTAACTACCTTCGAGCGCTCTGGAAAATTCTATAACAAAGGAAAATAATGTAATTGAACTTCTTGAAGACATTAAAAGTCTTTTATCCCAAAATAAGAAAGTACTCAATGTAGACGATTTGGCAACCTACACAGGCTTATCAAAAAGCAAAATTTACAAACTAACTCAACTTAAACTGATTCCTATGGGCAATAATAAACACATCCGGCAAAAATTCTTTCATAAAGACGTAATTGATTCCTGGCTGCTCGGTGAACCGAACCTCTCAGATGAGTATTTGGAAAGCAAGTTAAATGAACGGCTTTTAATAAATCAGCAGAACAAGTAACTCTATTTAAAGGGTCTTTGTATTTGGGTGGGTATATGTTGCCGTTAATTTAAAACATGGAATACGATTAGTGCCAAAATTCAATCTAAGGCCAATGAATATGTGTTATCTTTAAAAACTCATCATTTTTTTAAAATGTGGAAAATAAACGAATTTAATACCGTAAATAATTTAAAATATAGAATTGTTGGATTCAAGTACCGGTTCCGTAAACCGATCGTTTTATGGGACTACTTCTTTTCAAATTTAATAAACACCTCTATAAAAGATCTTCTTTAGCTTTTGTCAAACCTGTATAAATGAAAATTGAATTTTATGTACTTTCTTTATTGCCGTTTACTTTCTTAATGAAGCGGACATCTAATCGGAATTCGTAATGGGTTGTATAGAAAACGAATAGCCATAAGATTTGGTAGGAATGGTATATTCATCGTGGACCCTGCTTCCCCAAGAATTATCCCCTCCAACGCCCATTTGTAAGTAGTCTATATTCCATTGTACCGTGTTCCCCATTTTGATGTCCGCTCCATGCTTTTTGGTTACTGGAACCAATCCCGAGGCAGAAACACCCGCATCATCGCTATTAAAATCGATTTCCTGCATGGCAAATGGCCAGACACTTGAGTTTAACAGTATATTGCTTTTAAGTTCCAAGGTCAAATCATTTGAAGAAACCTGCATCCAACGGACATCTGTCTTATTTCCGGTTTCCTGTGGCCTCATATATCTGCGGAATTGCTCTTTGACTTTCCCTGTATAAATACCTGTTTTAACCCCTGTTTTCCGATCCCAGTAACTCTCGGTTGGGCCGTTGCCATACCATGAAACATCGGTATAGGAATTTGGTAGTGTCAAATACATTCCCAATCTAGGTATATTGGGTAGTTCCTTTTGTTTGGGTACAAATTGATAATCAATGTCGAAGATTCCAAAGCGCGAAATTCCATAATCAACGGTAATTTCTGCTTTGTTATTGGGCAGGGTATACGTAACGCTGAACGAAACCCCATTTTGGGTTTTAGAAGGTGGTCGGTTTAATTTGGCCGAGTAATTATAAGTGGCTTCCTGCCATATTTTTGCCCATTTGTCCATTCCGTTGCCTAAATCGTTGTCAGTAGGAGGCCTCCAAAAATTAGGACGGATAGGCTGATCCGTAATTTTATTACCCTTAAAACTCCAAGAGATAATTTCCCCAGTCTGGGTATTCAGTTTAAGATCAACTAGATCATTTTTAATCTCAATTGTTTTTTCGGAAGGTTTTATAGCCAATCCTGTGCCCCGAACATTTGGCGATGGAACGAACAATCCTTTTTGAAGTACAAATTGATTCCACGCCACTTCATGCCCACTCGGGATCAAAAGGGCGACATTTTTCTGAAGCAGACTCACTTCTAAAATATATTCTTCTTCTGGAATGAAAATATCAGGGAAGTTCTCAAAGTATATTTTTTGTGATTGCTGAGCAGCAACATTTAACTCAGGTATAGAATCTCGATATACTTCTCTCCCATTGTTTAAAATTTTCCAGTGCAGTTTCTTATCTGAAAAATCGGTAAAGAAGTTTTTATTCACGATTTCAATGGTTCCATCTCCTAAATAGTTGAATTGAGCGGGCTCATACACTTTTTTTACTTCTGAAAGATGCGGATGCGGATTTCTAAAAGGATCCACCAGGCCATTGTTCAAAAAATTTCCGTCCGTAGGCAAATCCGGATGGTAGTCATGGCCATATGCAAAATAGGGTTTGCCATTCTCGTCTTTGTATTCCAGACTTTGGTCGACCCAATCCCATATAAAGCCCCCTTGCAGGTTGGGATATTTTTCGATAATGTCCCAGTAATCTTGAAGGTTCCCTACGGAATTCCCCATGGCGTGGGCGTATTCTATCATGATAGATGGTTTGTCCGAATCCGATTTTCCATGTTCGATCAGATATTCTGGTTTGGGGTACATGGGACAATATAAATCTGTATACTCTTCTTTTCCCGCCGGTTCGTACTGCACGATTCGGTTATCATCATGCTTTTTCAGCCATTGGTAGGTGGTTTTAAAAATCTCCCCTTCCCCGGCCTCATTGCCCAAAGACCAGGAATATATTGAAGGATGATTACGGTCACGATAGTACATCCGTTGAGTGCGCATCATATGGGCTGGCAACCAACTCATTTCATTTCCGATCTGGGTTTTTTCTTCTATTGCCAAAGGGTGGCTTTCAATGTTGGCCTCATCGACAACATATAATCCATACGTATCACAGAGTTCCAACCAATATGGATCATTGGGGTAATGCGAACTTCGAACCGCATTGATATTGTTCTGCTTCATCAGTCTAATATCTTTTTCCATGGACGCTTTAGATACCATATGCCCAGTCAGTGGGTGGGTCTCATGCCTGTCCACCCCTCTGATATAAATCGCCTTGCCATTAAAAAGTACTTGGCTGTCCTTGATTTCTACCCTTTTGAAACCTGTGTTCCGTTTTAAGTATTGATTATTTTTTTGATTGTCGAGGTCTTCCAATGAAATGACGAGTTGGTACAAATTAGGAAGCTCTGCTGACCATGATTTTACCTTTTCTAGAACTTTCTCGGCACTAAAATTGATACTGGAACCCGCTGGAATTTTCAGTACATCGGAAGTTTTATAAATCGAGGTACCCCCATCTAAAAGTTCCGCCGTAATTTTTCGGGACGCTGTTTCGTTAGAATTGTTCTGAATCGAAACGGTGTCTTTAAATATGCCGTTGGTATAGGTATTGTCCAGATTGGTGTAAGCATAATAATCGGATACAAAAATCTTAGGACGAGCGTACAGATAGACATCGCGCTCTATACCGCTCATTCGTAGCATATCCTGACTTTCCAAATAACTGGCATCGCTCCAGCGGAATAGTTGTAGTGCAATCAGGTTTTTCCCTTCGGATAAAAATTGGGTAATATCAAACTCAGCGGGAGTCTTGCTGCCTTGCGAGTACCCAACGTACTTGCCGTTTATGTAAACGTACATGGCCGACTTAGCCCCCGCAAAATGCATGATAATATCTTCGGATAGAAATTCTTTTGTCAATGTAATTTCTTTGCGATAGGTGCCGACGGGATTATAATCAGTAGGCGCATCTGGCCATTTGGTATCAAAGGGATAGCGTTCGTCCAAATAAATAGGATGGTCGTATCCTACCACTTCCCAATTTGCGGGAACGGGAATAGTCTTCCATTTACTGTCGTCAAAATTTGTATTTTGAAAGGTTAGTGGTCGTTTTTTAGGGTCTTTGATAAAATCGAACTTCCAATCGCCGTTTAAATCGATAAAACGTCGGGAATTTTCTTTGTCCGAAATTTCTAAGGATTCCAGGCCAAAGAAGGTTGCCCTTGGCGGCAATTTGTTTTCCTCAAAAATTTTGTGGTTGTAGTGATTGACCTGTGCTGGCACTTCGGGTAATGGCTTTTGCACACAATTGAAAAGTACCAGAATAAAAAGAAAAAGAAGGGCTCGTTGTTTCATTGGACTATATTTTCTTAGAATTAATAGGACTTCATGAAATCTTCAGCAAGGATTTTTTTCAGATAGAAAAGCAGCTCATTTGCATTTTCCTTGGTAAAGATTATTGGCGGTTTAATTTTAAGGACGTTATAATCAGGTCCATCCGTACTCATCAAAATGCCGTGGTCTTTCATGCGATCGGCCAAATAATCGGCCCGCTCGCCCAATGGATTCAGTTTTGTGTCTATCAGTTCAAAACCCAGAAAAAGTCCCTGTCCACGAACATCTCCGATAATCGGAAACTTTTGTGCCAATGTCTTTAATTCTTCCTTTAGATAACGGCCGACCGTCAATGCGTTCTCTTGTAGTTTTTCTTTTTTGACCGTTCTTAGAACCTCGGCACCAATAGCACATGAAACCGGATTACCCCCAAAAGTGTTGAAGTACTCCATGCCATTGGCGAATTTATCGGCAACCTCACGGGTACATGCCACGGCGGCCAACGGATGCCCATTGCCCAAGGGCTTGCCAATGGTTATAATATCGGGAATGACATTGTGCAACTGGAAGCCCCAAAAAGTTTTGCCCATACGCCCACAACCGACCTGAACCTCATCTGAAATACAGAGTCCGCCTGCCTTTCTCACGTATTCGTATGCCCTAGGAAGAAATCCTTTTGGGAGTTCAATCTGTCCTCCACAACTTATAATGGGTTCGATAATAAATGCGCCAATTCCCCGTCCTTTTTTATGGA
Source organism: uncultured Eudoraea sp. (assembly GCA_964536335.1). Lineage (GTDB taxonomy): Bacteria > Bacteroidota > Bacteroidia > Flavobacteriales > Flavobacteriaceae > Eudoraea. The sequence goes on from CAZHWD010000065.1 coordinate 5,209, forward strand.
TGGTATCAATTAGAATCTTGATTTCCTCTGCATATTTGATTCCGGTATCGTCACCTCTATACCTCCCCCTAAAGGCGTCCGGCAAGGGAAAAATATGGGTATGCTCAGGGGCTCCTTTTCCACCCTTGCTATCGAATTTGTACGAACTGATATCGACGCACATATTTGAATTGCCATGATATCCTACTTCCGAAGCGATAATATCTTTTTCGCCAGTAAAGGCCTTTACCATTCTAATTGCCAATTCATTGGCCTCGCTGCCGGAATTTACAAAGTGCAGCACGTTTAATTCGGGCGGTAAGGTTTCAAGCAGCTCCTTTGCCAATGCATTGATGTTTTCGTGCAAGTAGCGCGAATTGGTATTAAGCAGTGCCATTTGTTCCTGCCCAGCCTGGACTACCCTGGGGTGTTCATGCCCTACATGGGCAACGTTGTTCACGGTGTCTAAATATTTTCTACCCGATTGGTCGATAAGGTACTGGCCATCACCGCGGACCATTTTTATGGGCACTTTGTACTGCAGGCTTAAACTTTTCCCCAAATGTTGTTTTCTATAGTTAAGAAGTTCCTCGTTCGCAATCGTGCCGTAGGGCCGTAGATTCTCTAGTTTGAAAAATTGATTCGGATCCGGGCAAATGCTTTTCCATACCGCTATTTGATTATAATATGCGACTCCGGGAAAATCTGTTTTATGACCGAGAAGGGATAACATGATTTGAAAATGCAGATGTGGTACCCAATTTCCATTTTCGGAGGGATTGCCTAAATACCCTATACATTGGCCCTTTTTAATGATTTGACCTACTTCTTTTTCAGTTACACTCGCCACCGTCAGATGACCGTAAAGTGTATAAAAATCAAAACTATCCGAACGATGTTTTAAAACTACCAAACCTCCATATTCCTTGTCTCCTGCATCATCTATGGCAATCGTAACTTCACCGTCGAAAAGAGCATGTAAGGGTGTTTTGGCCGGCAGCCAAAAATCCAAGCCCAAGTGCACCGTTCTACTTTCGCGACCATGGTTTCCGATTTTATCATATGAAGGGGAGTCGTAAACCGTCCGTGGCTCCAAATACCCCCCGGAAAGGATTTTTTTAGGGTACTGCTTTTGAAGTTTGTCGATCTTGAATTGAAAAAATTCCAAATCATCAAAATCCTTTTGATGACCCAGCCATGTACTCGATACGCTCAAATCTAAATTATGGATATCCTTTTTTGCAACCGAAGGAAACAGTTCTGACAACTCCAATTTTTCACCGTTTGCCCAGTCCAAATATTTTTCTTCCATCGGATGTGCCTTAAATCCGCAGGCTTCCCTAAAGCTATAATGGGCAAAATCAGAATCGATAGCGTGCCATTTTTCCAAAACTCCCCAGGCCGGTTTTTCACTGATTAGCAAATATTCGTTATCCGGCTCTGCAATCTTGTTCATGGCCGACTTCGTAACCGATATTACCAAACGCATGGCTATCGCTATATATAAATGTTCGAGTTCTGTCTCTTGTAGAGCAAACGTGGAGTGATATCCCCTTACTATGGGCAGGGCCGCCTCTAAGGGATCCTTGTGGTGCATAATGGCATAGGCACAGGCAATAGCGATATCGTTGATGATCTGGGTATGGACGGAATCGCCATAATCAATGGAAGTGTTTACTACCGGGTTGACCAAGTCAAATGAAACAATGACATTATTATCATTTGCATCGTTGTGTACTACCGCTTTTCTTAGTTTTTTATAGGAGGGCTGTGCGACTTCAAACAGGTTTTGAAAAAAGAAGACGATTTTCTTTTTTCCTTCTTCAAACAAGTCCAAATGTTCCCTTGTCCAGAGTGATTGGGCCACATCCCAGTCAAAATCTCGATGTGCCTTTGGGTGGTCGAAACCCTGTAGGGCCCCTGTCAGTTTTCCACATTGTTCGCCCAAACTGTGACGCAAACCATCCAACTGCGGATTTACACCGCTCCATATGCGACCGGAAACCCAAGTGAGTAGACGCATCATTCGAACATTACCTAAATCGTCCTTGAATTCGGAAATGGCGTTTCCGTTTTTGTCAGGAATGACCAGGGGCGAGATCAACTCTTTTCCGTTTTTTGCTACATGTTGCAACAAGCGTTGTTGAAAATCCAGATAGCCTATATCTTCATCGGGACGTGAAATTTTAAGGATATAGCCTTCGATATCCTCGACTTTTATCCTAAAATTAAAATCGAGTTCTCCCGGTAGGATTGTGGCATTTCCTTTGATGCCGAATAGATCAAAAGCTAGGATTTCAACTTTTTCGGTAGTAATTTTCATAGAATCATAGCTCATTTTTCATCTTCCATTAAAAGCATAATAATATGGGCGGCACTCCAACTAAAATTTTGAGTTTCCCTACCTTCTCCGGTTATTGGATGGTAATTTTCCCTAATGGCCTTCTTTCTTTTATTGATTTAATTGCAGCAAGACCAATTTTTAAAGACAGCAATCCACCTTTCCCGCCCACAGGAACGTCATTTCCATTTTCCAAGCACTTTATATAGCTAGAACAAAGAACTAAGTTAAATTCCTGGATTTTTAATAGATAACAACATATTTTTAATTGTCCCATAAAATGAACAATTTACAAGACAGTACTAATTTTCTTCACCTGTACATTTCAGTAGCCCTTTTATGAAACTCCTATAAATTTAACCTATAATTTGTGCAGCTGGATATAACCATTAACTATATATCTCTATTTTAGCTTATAACTATATTTGTTTGTAATCACCAAACTAAGATTAATAAAATGAATTTAATAAAGATACCTATTATACTAATTTTGTTGCTAATAATTTCATCTTGTTCAAACAAACGAAACGAAAATAAAGAGATCAATAATGTTAATACGCCAAATATTATATTGATTGTTGCTGATGATTTGGGATATGCTGATATAGGAGCAACAAAACTTTCGAATGACGTTAATACACCTAATATAGATCGCCTTGTAGAAAGTGGAATTCGCTTTACACAGGCATATGACAATTCTCCAATTTGCAATCAATCAAGAATTGCAATAATTACAGGCTCTTATCCACAACGATTGGGATCCTATTGGTACAACGCAGAGGGACTTCACGATCCTAAATTTAAAACCATTCCGGAATTATTGAAACAACAAGAATACTATTCTGGATATGTCGGTAAAACGCACTATGGTGAACACGATAGTGACACAACACATCGAAGTTTTCCGCTAAATCACGGTTTTGATTATTATTTCGGACATACATCAGCTCGTAAGCATTATATGAACCATAAAAAAGAAATAGAAGAGGCTTTTCTCAAAGTTAAAAAAGAAAATAATAGAAAAGGGCAGACCCTTAGACAGGGGTCTTTATGGGAAAATAAAGAGCGCGTAGACACAATTGGGTACTTCACAGAATTGATTGGTGAAAAATCAAGACAATTCGTCCAAAAAAATCAAGACAAAAAGTTCTTTTTACAAATAGCTTTTAACGCGGCTCACAATTTTACACACCAACTACCGCAAGAATATTTGGATAAATATAACCTTAAAGGCTATCATGACTGGAATCCTGCGGTAGAAGAATATTATGATTGGTACGTTAAAGGAAGATACCCGAACAACGAAGAGGGAAGGGCTCATTATTTGGGACAAGTTCATTTTATGGACGTAGAAATTGGAAAGCTACTTGATCTGCTTGAAGAGCAAAATTTGAGAGAGAACACCCTTATCTTCTTCATAAGTGATAATGGAGGGTCAACACCAATTTATGCGAACAACACTCCGCTCCGGGGTTCAAAGTATCTTTTATATGAAGGAGGGATTAGAGTCCAAATGCTAGTTTCTTATCCGAAAAAGTATAATAAGGGTAGAGTATATCATAATATGATCAGTGCGATGGATATTTTACCTTCCATATGTAAAGAGGCCAATGTTGAAATACCTGGTTATATTGATGGTATAGATTTAACACCTCTTTTACAGGGTAAAAATGATAGTTTACATCATGATGTCCTTGTTTGGGATACAGGACATGAGCTTGCTGTAAGAAAGGGGAAGTGGAAATTGCGTAAGTCATTTAATGATGAAGAAGCAAAATATGAAATGGTGGAATTAGAATTAGGCGAGTTTCTTAATGATTTAGATAATGATGTAAGTGAAAAATTTAATGAAATCGCTGAGGAACCTGATGTAGTAACCGATTTGGAAAAGGAATATTCAATTTGGAAATCTCAGATAGAAAAGGTGATAACAACGAATAAATATCATTAAAACGAGTATTTATTCAAACCGTCAGACTGCGCAAAAACCTGTCCTTTCTTGATAACTTTGTTGATTATCCTTATTAGGACTTTGCCTGCCGGTAGGTTCGTAATGACATGTCTTGATTTTACTTTTCAGACAACCTCTTTGTTCTTAGGCTACCCACCAATAGCAATCATACTCCTGTTTTGAGAATGTAATTTAGTTTGCTGTAATTTTTGTAGGGTATCCATTCCGCCACGGACTTTAAATTTTGCCTGTACTGCTTTTTCAATAATGGGTTCAATCGAGTTTCCGGTGCGTAGCGCCGTAAGTAAGTCTGATTCCGTTGCCGAAAACAAACAATTTTTGAGCCGCCCGTTAGCCGTTAATCTCAACCGGTTGCATGAATCGCAAAACGGATTTGTAACCGAACTTATGATAGCAAAGCTTCCTTCAAAACCCTTAATATGATAATTTTTTGAAGTATCATTCGGAGCATCTTGCAATCTTTCAATTTGTTTATCTGAATAAAAAATACTTAGATATTGCATGATCTCATCATAAGAAACCATTTTTTTTATGTTCCATTTATTGCCATCAAAAGGCATAAACTCTATAAAACGAAGGCAGATGGGAAGGTCTTTTGTAAACGCAACAAAATCAACAATTTCGTTATCATTAAATCCTTTGATTAAAACTGTATTTACCTTTACATTAAACCCATTGTTTACCAAAAGTTGAATATTATCATAAACTCTTTTAAAATTGTTTCTACGTGTAATAAGATTAAACTTTTCTTTATCTAGAGAATCTAGACTCACGTTAATATTTTTGATGCCACAGGTTTTGAATGTATCAATAAACCTGTCTACAATCACACCATTTGTTGTAATCGCAAGTTCAACAGGAAGTGACGCTAATTTTTCAAGAATAATAGGAATATCTTTACGTATCAATGGTTCACCACCCGTAATTCTTATTTTGGTAACCCCTTTATCTACAAATGTTTTAGCAATGGTGTAAATTTCATCATAAGTCATGATATGAGCCTTAGGAGAAAGAAGAATACCTTCTTCCGGCATACAATAGGTACACCTCAAATTACAGCGTTCGGTAAGTGAAATACGTAAGTATGTATGCTCCCTCCCGAAGGTATCGGTTAGTATGGTTGTATTCGTTTTCATTTATCGTGTCCTACTCCTTTTAATATTTTGAACATATGTAACACCGAAGGAAAAATCGCATCCATCGATTCTTTTGCTCCATTGGTAGAACCTGGCAAACCTAATACAAGACTGTTTTTAATGGTTCCGGCCACACTCCTGGAGAGCATGGAGTAGGGCGTCCTATCCTGCCCATAATTGCGAACAGCCTCTTCAATTCCCGGAATCCTTCTGTCGAGTAGTGGTAACAATGCTTCGGGTGTAATATCTCTTTTGGAGAGTCCTGTTCCCCCGGTATAAATAATGAGATCTATTCCTTGCTCTTGATATGCTTTAGCTTTTTCTTGAATGAGGTCCTTTTCATCAGGAATAATGATATAATCTGAAATGGTAACATTACATTCCTCTAATTTTTTAATTATAGATTTTCCAGCTTTATCTTCCTTTTTGCCTGCCGATATGGTATCTGAGCATACGATTACCGCAGCTGTAAGATCTTTTCTAAAACGGTCTTTAAAGTCTGATTTCCCTCCTTTTTTGTTTACTAACTTAATTTGATGAATTTCTATCCCTTTATCGATAGGCTTCAACATATCATACATATTCAATGCAACCACACTCGCCCCATGCATCGCTTCAACTTCAACGCCCGTTTTGTAAATGGTTTTTACCGTACATAGAATAGTGATCTCTAATCCGTTTATTTCGTAATCTATTGCCGTGTATTCAATAGGAAGGGGGTGGCAATCCGGCAGTAAATCAGGTGTTTTTTTTATTCCTAATAGGCCCGCTGCTTTGCTCATCGCAAAAACATCTCCTTTAGGGACCTTTTTGGTTTGAATAGCCGTGATGGTTTCAGGTTTGCTGACTCTTACAATAGCCTGTGCAATTGCTGTTCTTAGCGTTGTACTTTTATTTGTAATGTCCACCATATTAAATCAGTCGTTTACTTTCCATTGATGTGTTACATTTTCAATGATTTCTAGCCAATATTCTGCCAAACCAGCTTCACTTTCACATATTTTTCAATTTTAGTATTCTCTTCAACTATAATGCACTTAAATACTTCTAACTTTAGACATTTTATATACAATTAATTTTATCCACTTGTTTGTCCAAAAATTTCCAGCAGTTTTTATTGATGTCATCAAAGGCTGTGATTAATTCTTTTCCATAAGGGGTTAACTGGGCACCTCCCCCTCCTTTTCCTCCAATACTGCTTTTAATGACGGGCTTTTTGGCAGATTTATTTACGGCATCAATAAGAGACCAGGCCTTCCTATAAGATATCTTTATTTTTTTTGCGGCTTTGGATAAAGACCCTGTTTCTTCTATTGCTTTTAATAATTGTACTCTTCCTTCTCCTAACAGAGCATGGCCATCGATTTCAATCCAAATTCTACTTTTAATTTTGTAATTCATTTTGATCGTTTTATACGGGTAAACAAATAACTTCTACCGGATCTCCTATTGAAATTTCGTTTTGTTCTTCAGGCACATAAACCATTGCATTTGCTAAGGCAAAAGTTTGTAGCATAGCTGAACTCTGTCCTTCTAAAATAGTTGCTTCACCATCTTTTAGTATTGCTTTTAAAAACTGGGCTTTATCTCCTTTTTTTATAAAATCTGAAGCAGATCTTGCTGTTATTCTGGGTAATGAAAAACTGAGATCCCCAGATATCTTTTGCAATGCTGGATATATGTAAATATAAAAACAACTCAATGCAGCTGCGGGATTTCCAGGTAGTGCAAAGACATGGGTATTCTTCTTTTTACCAAAGAATAATGGTTTTCCCGGTTTTTGCTTTATCTTATAAAAGATTTGTTCTACGGTTAATTCCTGAAGTGCTTTGCCCACAAAATCATAATCCCCTACAGAAATGCCTCCGGTAATTATTACCATATCATATTGGGCGGTGGCCTTTTCTAAAATTGAAAATGTATGGGCATAATCATCCCTCACTTTATGAATAGTGATTTCTGCCTGCCCAAGACTATTTAGTGCACTTAAGAGCATTCCAGAATTACTTTCATAAATTTTTCCGTAATCTAATGGCTCTCCTGCTTCAACAAGTTCATTTCCGGTGACAACAATAGCTATAGAGGGCTTTTTAAAAACAAATATTTCTGTTATACCCAATGAGGTTAAATACCCAATAGCAGCAGGAGTTAACTTAGTTCCTTTAGTTAAAGCAATACCCCCTTTTTTAACCTGTTCACCTAACGGGCGAATATTTTTTCCGAAAGAAGCAGGTTTTTCAAAAGTTATTTTTTTATTGGTTACAGTAACTTTTTCCTGCATGATAACAGCATTGGCAGAATGGGGAAGAGGAGCTCCTGTAAATATTCGTACAGCTTCGCCTGCTTTCAAAACAGGGCTATGATTATCTCCTGCTCTGACCTCATCAATAACAGTATAGGTAACATCGTTAGTCAATAATAGGGCATAACCATCCATGGCCGATTGCCTAAATGGGGGCATATTGATGGGAGAATATACATCATCAAACAATATATAACCATTTGCCTTTAGAACATTCTTTCGTTCCTTTTTTTCTAGAGGAGTTATACTCTTATCAATGATGTTAATCGCCTCTTCAACAGGAATCATGTTAGGTATCGCTATAGTTGATCAAATATAACGAAATCATTTCTTAGTAAGAAAAAATGCGGAGCTAAAACGGTAAAAAAAAGTCTGACTCCATAGAAAAAATTTAACTAAAAACTTACATTTTAGAAAGAGCTATATGGTTTATATAACAGATGAATGAATAAGGGGATTCCGACCTGGGTATGGATTGTGATAGGTAGTCTTGTTGTGATTGGGATAATTATTTGGACAGTTGCGCAAAACGTAGAATACAAATTTTAAGATTAATTTAAAAAATGCGGATTATGGAGCTGATATGCAGTTCATTTAGCATTTCCAATTGACCTCAAGCTTTTGTTGTGCTCTTTCCAAAGTCATAAAGTCCAGGACCAAATCCCAAAGGATTTACTTCTCGAAATAACTTTCCATGGGTGCAAAATAGTGCTCAACCCAGCCTTTTCTGTATTGCGTTTGACCTTCCGGGATATTGTTATGCATTAAGGTAAGTTCTGTTCCATTTTCTATTTCTTTCAATCGGATTATGAGTTTAGAATCCTCATCGGTTTTATCAAATTCTGATGTTCTCCAGCTTTGAATGATTTCCTTATTTGGCTTTAGATCAATATTTTTTCCTTCAATATATCCGTCCCAGGCCGTAAAATTGCCTCCAATCTCGTGACTGCATATTGCCAGTCCTCCTGTCATTTTTGAATGTTGTGTGCTATCTAACCATGCATCATAAATGTCAGATGGTTTTACCTTAAAGATGTGCCTTAGCTCTAGTGATTCCTTCATTTTAAAAGTGATTAATTTTTAAATATTCCATGTCTTAATAATTGTTGCCAATCGGTAGGAAGTGCTTCATTACTTTTCATGTCCCATGATCTGAATCATTTTGTCGTTCTTCCTGCATGCCTATTTTTATCCTTCTTTATAGGCTATTTTAATATGGATCAATCACTTACCCTTTTTCTTTGTGGTGATGTAATGACCGGTCGGGGTATTGACCAGATATTACCCCATCCCAATGATCCGGTACTTTACGAATCCTATCTAAAAAATGCAAAGGACTATGTAAAACTTGCCGAAAAAGCAAACGGTCCTATTGAACGTCCAGTAGATTTTGCCTACATCTGGGGGTATGCCATAGGAGCCATGAAAGAAGCCGATGCCAGGATAATCAATCTGGAGACCAGTATCACCAGTAGCGAGGATTACCTCAACAAAGGCATAAATTATCGTATGCACCCTAAAAATATTACTTGCCTGGCCATAGCCAATATAGATTGCTGTGTCCTAGCCAACAACCATGTATTAGACTGGGGCCAAAAAGGGTTTTTGGAAACCCTGAAGACGCTGGAAAGTGCACAAATAAAATATTCCGGTGCGGGGCTGAATAACAGAGAGGCCAAAGCACCGGGTATTTTATCTGTTAAGGACAAGGGCAGGATTCTGGTCTTCGCTTTTGGCTTGTCCTCAAGCGGAATACCACATAATTGGAAAGCGACTTATCATGGCCCGGGACTGAATATACTTACTAATTTGTCTATGGAGACCATTAAATGGATTGAAAAGGAAATCACACAATTAAAACGATCGGGAGACTTAGTTGTGGCTTCTATCCATTGGGGAGGTAATTGGGGTTATGAAGTTCAGGAACCACATAGGGAATTTGCACATAACCTGATTGACCATGCCGGGGTCGATATGGTCCATGGCCATTCTTCACACCATTTCAAGGGGCTGGAAGTGTATAAAAACAAGCTGATAATATATGGCTGCGGAGATTTTCTGAATGATTATGAAGGAATCAGTGGTCATAAATCTTACCGCAGCGATCTGGGCCTGATGTATTTTGTTAAGTGGGATTACACAAAAGGAGATTTTGTCTCACTACTGATGGTGCCCACACAAATCAGGAAATTACAAATAAGCAAGCCCAATAAAAAGGATTGCAATTGGATAAAGAAAGTATTGAATCGGGAAGGAAAAAAGTTTGGCACTAAAGTGGAATGGGTTAATGAGCACACTTTGACCTTAGTTTGGAATTGATATTATTGTAAAAGCCAAAAATGATATTTTTCATTTATACGATTTGAACTATCACCCAAACTATACTTTTATTTTTTTTGGATGCTTAGGACATGACTACAAATAATTCTAATAGCACCTTCAGCAATAACATGTTCCCGGGATAAGCCGCTTTTAATTCATTTGATATTAGTCGAAAATAACTAGGCTCAATGATAAAGATCATTACAAAACCAATAATTGCAAACTATATTGGATGTGTAAATAATAGTTTTTTGATTCCCCTTTTCATGAAAGACACTTTATACATACCACAGAAGAAAACGCCAAATATGGCAGATTACGATTCTATGCGCCGTCAATTTAAATGGGAGAATGAATATAAATATTTAGACAGACTACCAGACGGCGGGCTCAATATCGCACACGAAACGGTCGACAGGCATGCCAATAGTGATCATAGCAATACGGTTGCACTTAGATGGATTCGGAAGGATCGATCTTTTATAGATTTCACCTATGCCGATTTAAAAATTCAGACCTCTAGATTTGCAAATGTTCTGGAAAAGCTGGCTATAAAAAAGAACGATAGCATATTTTCTCTTACAGGAAGAATTCCTTACTTATACGTGGCTGCTCTAGGGACCCTCAAAACCGGAGCTGTATTTTGTCCCATGTTTTCCGTTTTTGGACCAGAACCTGCTTTTCAGCGTTTAAGTAAGGGGAAGGCAAAGGTTTTGGTAACTACAACAAAACTATATCAGCAAAAAATAAAACAATTAATGCATCGGCTTCCGTTGCTTCGGTATATTTTATTGACGGATGCAAAACAACATATGGACGATAAGGTCTTGTCCCTATCCCTGTTAATGGATGAAGCTCCTAATGAATACGTAATTAAAAATACCCAGCCGGAAGATTCTGCTTTATTACATTTTACCAGCGGTACCACAGGGATGCCAAAAGGTGCTTTGCATGTTCATCAAGCAGTCCTTACACATTACGTTACGGGAAAATATGTTCTCGACCTCCAACCAGGGGATATATTCTGGTGTACAGCCGATCCGGGATGGGTAACCGGAACTTCTTATGGGATCATTGCCCCTCTGGTTAATGGGGTTACCAATATTATTGATGAAGAAGAGTTCGATGCGGCACGCTGGTATTCCATTCTTGAAGAACATCGTGTAAATGTATGGTATACCTCTCCAACTGCTATCCGCAGATTAATGCGCCTTGATTTTAAGCCACTGGAAAAGTATGATCTGTCTAACCTGCGCCTAATTCATTGTGTTGGGGAACCCTTACAAGCAGAGGAAGTGATTTGGGGTAAAAAGATTTTTGAAATGCCCATTTGCGATAACTGGTGGCAAACGGAGACCGGAGGTATCATGATTTCAAACTATGCCTCTATGGAAGTAAGACCAGGCTCTATGGGCAAGCCGTTACCAGGGATCGAGGCTGCAATTGGAAATATTGTTGACGAAGAAATACATCTATTAACAAACCCCATGGAACAAGGACATCTTTTGCTAAAAATCGGATGGCCGTCAATGTTCAGAGCATATCTTGATGAAGAGGAACGATATAAGAAATGTTTTAAGGGGGAATGGTATGTCACCGGCGATCTGGCAAAGAAAGATAAGGATGGCTATTTCTGGTTCGTGGGCAGGGCCGATGACATTATCAAAACATCCGGACATATGGTGGGGCCATTTGAAGTGGAAAGTACATTGATGGAGCATCCCGCAGTATCTGAAGCAGCTATTATAGGGAAACCAGACCCTCTTATCGGCGAACTGGTTAAAGCGTTTGTAGTTTTGAAACCCGGGTATGAAGGGAATGAAAAAACGAGACTGGATATCAAAGGGTTTACTCGTAAAAAATTGGGGCCGGCGGTAGCGCCCAAGGAAATAACATTTACAGACAGTTTACCTAAGACAAAAAGTGGTAAAATCCTGAGACGATTATTAAAAGCAAGAGAATTGGGATTACCCGAAGGAGACAAATCAACATTGGAATAATATGGAAAAAGAAGAAATAAAGACAAATCCGGCAATCACCAAAAAAGTTGGTCTTAAACTTCTATACCAGATGATTCTGATCAGACGTTTCGAGGAGAAGTCTGCCGAATTGTATACCAAAGAAAAAATTCGTGGTTTTCTGCATCTCTATATTGGAGAGGAGGCAGTTGCCGTTGGTGCTATGCAGTCATTAACAGAAGATGACAATATACTGAGTACCTACCGTGAACATGGCCATGCGCTGGCAAGGGGTCTTGATCCGGGAAGCATCATGGCCGAGATGTATGGCAAACAAGAGGGATGTAGCATGGGACGTGGAGGCTCAATGCATTTATTTGATGCTTCCAAAAAATTTTATGGAGGAAATGCCATTGTTGGAGGCCATTTACCCATGGCAGTTGGTATGGCACTGGCATCCAAAAAACAACGTCTGAACAATATTACCTGCTGTTTTTTTGGTGAGGGAGCAATTGCCGAAGGAGAATTCCATGAATCAATGAACCTAGCCGCCTTATGGGGAGTCCCTGTTCTTTTTCTCTGTGAAAATAACCTTTACGGCATGGGAACCGCACTCCGTTTTTCACATTCTGTTCAGGAACTGGAAAAAAAAGGAGCTGCATACGGGGTTGAATCAGCCAAGGTTAACGGCATGAATGTGCTGCAAGTGAAGAATGCAGTTGAGAAGGCCACAGCATACATCAAATCTACCGGAAAACCGTATTTTCTGGTGTGCAACACCTATCGCTTTAGAGCACACTCCATGTTCGATGCCCAACTGTATCGTGAGAAAAACGAAATTGATGAATGGAAAAAACGCGATCCTATTTCATCTTTTAGCAATCAATTATTAAAAAACGAATTAATCTCTCCGGATGATATTGAAACTATTGAGGACAAGGTCAGAGCTGAAGTACAAAAAGCCGTTGATTTTGCGGAAGCGGGAACTTTTGAACCTGTTGAAGATTTAAAAAAATTTGTTTATAGCCCATAGTTATGACTGATAAAATAACATTGAAAATTACATATAGGGAGGCATTAAAACAGGGAATGCACGAAGCCTTGATCAATAATGATAAAGTATTCCTGATGGGAGAGGATGTGGGACGTTATGGAGGTGCCTTTGCTGTCAGTAAAGGATTCCTCGAGGAATTTGGTGAAGATCGTATAATGGACGTTCCCTTGTCAGAATCAGGTTTTGTTGGAGCAGGTATAGGTGCTGCTTTAGCAGGGATGCGGCCCATAGTTGAAGTCATGACGGTCAACTTCAGCCTGCTCGCACTAGACCAGATCATTAACAATGCATCTACTCTATTACATATGTCGGGAGGTCAGATAAATGTTCCCGTGGTCATCCGAATGAATTCCGGAATCGGCAACCAGCTCGCGGCCCAGCATTCTCACAGTTGGGAACCCTTCTATGCCCATATTCCGGGATTGAAAATCGTTTCCGCCGGTACGCATGAGGATGCCAGAGGAATGCTTTTAACCGCCCTGGATAGTCCTGATCCCGTCGTGATTTTTGAGTATACTTCGCTACTTAATATGGAATCGGAAATCCCTTCCGGTTCAGGCGCAGTGGATATTGATAAGGCAAAAGTACGAAGGGAGGGAAAAGATCTTTCGATCATTACATATGGTCCAGGAGTGTACAAGGCTTTGGCAGCGGCAGAAATATTAGCCTCATCCGGAATTGATGTGGAAATAATTGATCTTCGAGTACTCAATCCTATCGATAATGAAACCATTATGAATTCCGTAGCTAAAACACATAAAGCATTGATCGTAGAGGAGGCATGGCGTTCGGTCAGTATATCCTCAGAGATCATTTCCAGAATTATGGAGAATGCCTTTTTTAGTTTGGATGCTCCGGTAGAGAGGCTTTGCGGAATTGAGGTGCCCATCCCATATCCCAAACATTTGGAGGAGGCATCGATTCCACAGAAACAGGATATTGTTGACTCGGTTTTAAAAATGATTCGGTATGATTGAATTTACTATGCCCAGTCTTGGTGCCGATATGGAGGATGGCACACTTGTAGAATGGAGGGTAAAATCTGGTGATTTTGTTAAACAGGGTGATATCATAGCGGATGTTGATACCCAAAAAGGTTTGATCGAAATAGAAGTCTTTGATGAAGGTACTATCGATGAACTTATTGTTAAAGAAGGAGAAAAAGTACCTGTAGGAACGGTAATGGCCAACATCATCCCGGTTGGGGAAAAAGTGTCTGTCAAAAAGAAATCCAGGATTAAAAAAGAACCCATAAAACAAATAGTAAATAAGGGTTCAATAAAAGTTGAAGATCCATTAAAGATATCTCCCCTGGCGAAAAAACTTGCGAAGGAAAAAGGAATCGATCTGTCAACTATAAAAGGAAGCGGTCCGGAAGGCAGTATTGTCAAAAAGGATATCGACCTGGCTGTTGCTATGAAAGTAGAATCGCATGTAGAAGTTACAGGAGGCAAAAAAGAAATAGCTGTGAAAGGTTTGCGAGCGGCAATCGCTATGGCCATGAGCAAGTCAAACAGAGAGATTCCTCATTTTTACCTTGAGACAAGGATCGATATGTCAAATGCGCTCAATTGGTTGCGCGAATCGAATAAGGAAAGGGAGCTTAAAGACAGATTGCTATCTGTTGTGCTGCTGATTAAAGCAACAGCGAAAGCTATAAAAGAAGTGCCCTCAGTTAATGCTTTTTGGGAAAATGAACTGCAATTGAAAGATTCCATCAATATTGGCTTTGCCGTTTCATTGCGGGAAGGAGGAGTTGTGATTCCGGCGATACCAGAGGCAGACAATAAATCCCTGAATCAGTTAATGGACCTGTTGAACGATTTGATACCGCGTGCAAGGGCATTACAATTGAGAAGTTCAGAATTAAGCGAATCCACCATTACAGTTTCCAATATTGGGGAAGGAAGTACAGACAAAGTTTTTGGG
>CAZHWD010000066.1:0-1678 GCA_964536335.1 uncultured Eudoraea sp.
TTAAAAGGCAACCAGGCTATTTATTTTAAGACATACTGCATTTCACCCATTTTCCCATAGTCGGGTTTTGCGCTGTCTTGCCCTTATAGACTGCATTTATCCATAAGGATTTTTGATTAAAATGATGAAAGAGACATATAAGAAATATTCAGGTTGGTCAACAATAAAACATTGATAATAATAATTGATATTTGCAGATTTCGTAATACACATCACGTCTTAAAATTTTAAAAATTCAGTGTTTGTTCAGCCATCCTTAAAACTTTCCGTCCATTTTTCGCATTCAATATTTATAGCTTAGAGTTATTCTTAAAATGTAATACTTTGACAAGCGCTGCAGCGGAATCTTCAACCATTTTGATGGATCTTTTGAAGTGCTTTAACGCATAACAGGCATAAAGAATATCGATGATCAAAATCTGAGCGACTCTTGATACCAATGATTCCTGAAAAAATGACGGCTGGCCGGCGTCAGTATAGAGCTTAATGTCGGAATATTTGTTTATCGGAGACAAATCAGAACTCGTAATGCAAATAGTATTGGAACCACTTTCCCTTGCCGTTTTAAGCGCATTGACCGTCGGGGCCGACTTACCAGAATTACTAATACCAATGGCCACCTTTTTTTTGCCCAACAAAGAAGAAGATACTGCTTGATTTGCAGGGTCATTGTAAACGATACATTCCTTACCGACCCGATAAAATCTCATTTTAGCGCTCTCGGCGGCTATCGTAGATGTTCCAACACAATAAATAGTAATAATTTCTGATTTATCGATTGCTGCAACCGCTTTTTCAATTTCTGCAGGATCAACAATTTTTTTTGTGTCCTCCAATGCTTTAATATTGCGGTAGGCAATTTTTTCTATAACGTTGTCAGTAGAATCACCTTTGGTTACGTCATCGTAGACAAATTTCATTTCCTTTTTACTATTACTTGGATCTCTGGATTGGACATCAGCAAGGATAATCTTTAGCTCCTGAAAGGTATTAATGTTAAACTCTTTAACAAATCTAGTAACCGTTGCTTCGGAAACTTCGCATTTGGAGGCGAGCTTTTTTATTTTGAGCAATTTAATTTTTTCTGGATTTTCTGATATGAATACAGCGATACGCTGCAATGCTGGATTCAAATAGGGTGTTTTTCTTTTTATGTTGTAGAGTAACGTTTTACTATCAGGTATCATCAAAATTCCTTATTTATATTGAGCAATTCAGAGGTGATGGCGTAATAGCCTTCTAACGATTTCAGCATCATGTCTATGTTCACCATCTCTTTTGGTGTGTGAGCGTAACGTTCTTCCGTGCCGGAATATCCAATCGTGGGAATGTTCATTAAACTAGCTGTCATACTCCCGTCTGTTCCGAATTTCCAGTATTTTAATTGTGGTGTTTGTCCAATTTTCTTCAAAGCAGCTAAAGATTTTTTAACATAAGGGTTATCTTCACTGATAATCCAGGGCGGATGATATTTTTTTACTTCTTTTTCGTAACCGGTATAAGAGCGTTCTATTATTTTTCTCGGATATACGGTTGCCTGAAATTCCGGATCGCTCTTATTTAAATTTGCGAATAAGATTTCAAATTCATTTAGAAGATCCTCGATCGTCTGATCCGGCATATATCTGCGGTCGATGGATATTTCACATTCATCGGGGATAATACTTAGGCCACCTGG
>CAZHWD010000067.1:0-7294 GCA_964536335.1 uncultured Eudoraea sp.
TACGAGAGTCAGGGAGCAGCGTCAGAGGTCGAGCAAGGATAAGTAAAGTAGGCAATAGAAAACTTCGTAATCTTTTATTTCTATGCGCTTTTAATGCGTGCAAACACAATAAGTCGTGAAAGGCTGTTTATGAGCGAATAGTCAACAAAGGGAAGAGCGAGAAGCTTGCTTTGATAGCTGTAGCAAATAAGCTAGTTAAGCAGTGTTTTGCTATCGCAAAATCTGGTAGGCCATACGATGAAACTTACGTTTCAATATTGCCTTGACACACAGAAAATAAATGCAATAAAAAAGCTCAAAGAATCAAATGATTGAATCTATGAGCCTGGATTAATAATGTCTCAAATTACGGGAGAAATGGTTTGTTTTTTACCTCAGTTCTTTGTTGTGTGTAGTTATATATTAAGTTAAAAAACAACCAAATAAACTCTAAAGTTATTTTAATTCTCATTAGTTGTGCACTACACACCGAGTTTATTCTTAATGTAGTCGCTCGTGAGATGCTTGGTGACGTCCAAAGGTTCGCAGTCGCTTCCGTTCGATTGGAATTGGATAGGCCCTATTGATTTAGCCACTTTCAAGGCGCTTGCATTCAAAACTGCATTTCGTTTACCGATACCTATTAGTGCGCCACCCATGGCAAGTTGTACAGCTTTATGAGCCTTATAAAAATATGTACTGATTTCTTGAATTCTTTTTAAGAAAAAATCATCAACTGGTGCATCCTTTCTCTTGGACTTTGATACTTCATATAGTAGTCCATAACCACAGCTCTGGCGCATCGTATCTTTGCCATTTATCCATTCAACCAATAAGGGAACTACAAAATCTGTTTTGGCTAAAGATGCACCACAAGATGAGAAAACGTGGGCGAGATGACCATGTCTTAAATTCTCAACTTGCATTTCAGCTTGTTCTTTAGTTATTTGTTTTGGGTCATCAATCAGTAAAGCTATAATCTTAGCGTCATATATATCAGTATCCCAGAGCTCCAGAGCTAGGTTACGATCTCTTCCAATTTGTTTTGCAAGTTTGCGCAAAACTGTCAAACCAATACCGAAACTCTTTAGTTTGCCAGATGCTGAACTACGTTTATTCCACCTCTCAATATTTTTTTTGTTTTGATTGGCTTTGAGTAGAGCTATTACCTGAATGTAATTCATAACTTTTATCTTAGGTAATTATTAATTACACACAACGGTTTAAATATGGTGTGTGCCGCACTTTATCTAAATATTTTCTTTGGTTTCCGTTTTTTTAATTTTTAATATTCATTTTCTAAGTAGCACTAACTGCGGTGCACTATATTTTTTGTTGTGGTGTCGTTATTCTTTCTTTCCAATTAATAATAATGAATCTCCATCCTCGAATTCTTTATATTCTTCAAGTAGTAAAACTACAAAATAGTCTTCAAACAAAATTCTTAGACTTATATCTGTTTGGTAATTAACAAGTAATCCTTTGAATACTTCATCTCCCTCACCTTTCCAAAATGAATGGCAAATTATTCCATTGTGATTTAATATATCTACTTGTCTTTGAATAGATTTCCTTAATTCTTCGTCTGTTAAATGTTGTAGGACTTTATTTGAATATATCCCATCAAATTTCTTGTTAGTTTTTAGTGTTATTGCATCTAAATTTAAAAATTCCTCTTTTTCGTTGCTACTAATTAATCGACTCAGAAATTCTGTTGAATAATCCGAACCAACAACTTTATAATCTTTTTTCAATATTTGAAAATCAGTTCCAGGTCCAGAACCAATTTCTAGCAACAATGAATTTGATAATAAGTAATTCTTTAACTTCTCAATTAATTGTTCTCCATTAACATTTTTAGCCAATTTGATATATTCTTCAACCGATTCGTTTGTCTTGTAATAATTTTCGTTCAATTCTTTTAAATTCTAAATTGTTGTGTTCTGGATAATGCACTACGGTTAGTATAAGAGGTCGTTTTAATGCCTTTTATACATTGTTGTACAACGTTATTTGAGAAGTTAAATTTAAATATCAAATTCTCTACTTTTTCGCTTTTCTTCTTCGATACCGCACTATACCCATTATTATTGTGAGTATAATTATTGCGAGCCAACCTTTTCCTATTGTAGAAACCATGTTGTCTTTTAGCATAGTAAATAGCGTAAGGTCAACTTTCCCTATTTTCCAAAACACCCATTCACTTGCCAATTTTGTTGCAAGGATGGGATTCCCTGTTTCCAGAATAATTATTCCATTACCAGTTTGCGGATTTAATCTTACGGCTGTATTTATTGGAGGTGTGCTTTTTCCGTCATGGCCAATAATGAAATCACCATTTTCAGTAGCCGCATAAAGAATAGTGCCCAAACCCCATATGTCCATCCCCATGGTGCTTGCATTTGGTTCTCTCATCATTTTAAGGGTTTCGGGCTTTAATACATTTCTCCCAATAGGTTCATTATCGTTTCCCTTAAGAAATACTTGAAAGAATACTTCCAAATCATATAGAGAAGTATATAGAGACGTTGCAGCAAGTGAGGTGTAACTATAATGTGTGGCGTCAGTTCCATCGCTATTATAAAATTCTACTAATTTTAAAGAAGAAGAGTCCTCCCAAGTATATGATGAATGCACCATATTTAAAGGTTCAAATATGCTTTCTTTCATAAAAGAGGCAAATGATTGTCCACTTACTTCTTCCACTAATAGTTGAAGAAGAGTATATCCACCACCTGAATATTTAAACTCGGTACCAGGTTCAATACCAACTTGTACGGCTCCACTTATACCTTCATCAGCATCTGATGCTTTGGTTAATGATTCTTCTATGGGCTGTATTGGAACTCCTGGTTCGAAACCTGAATAGCCAAGTCCATCAGAAAGCCCTGCAGTATGGCTTAAAAGTCTTCGGACGGTTACTCCATCGTTGTTGAATTCGCTCGCAGGTAATTGCCAACGAGTTAAGTATTTACTAACTGGAACATCCAAGTCAAGTTTGCCTTCCTCAACCAATTTCATTACTCCAAAAGCAGAAATCCACTTACTCAATGATGCTACTTGAAAGACAGTATTTCTATCCACTGGTTTTCCTTCAGAATGAAATATTTCATCCTCTACACTTCCATTTTTAACAAGGGCTAAAGCAAAGTTGCCTACATATTGTTCGTTGATTTTTTCTTTTACAGCATTTATGTATTCTTCAGATTCACCTTGTTCCGCTATTGGTTGATGCCACCATCCATTCAGTGTTCCAAAAAAAATAATAATGGCCCACAACATCATGAGAGAGATAGTAAGTAAAATGTATTTTAATATTCGTTTCATTATTAATCTTGATTTCAATGTTGTACAACGGTTTGTATATGAAAAGTAGCAGGTTTATGCGTGCTAATTTTCAGTTTAGAAACAAAGATAGCAGTTAAGAACCAAATTAATAATTTAGCTCTTAACTGCTGTTTTTTATATACATGGTTAGCGGCTGGTTTTTACTATTTTGCTAAGGGTTTATAACCTCAGCTTTAAAATTTATGGAACCATCTGTTAAGATTAATCCCTTATTGGATACTGTTATTTTTAAATCTTGCATGCCATCATTTTGATGACCATTGATAAAAAATTCATTTTCACTTATAGGTATTAATTTTACAGTTTTAGTATGATTTGTTTTTACTGAATCATCCATAAACATTCCTTGTATTTTATGATTGGCATTAATACTTAATACGATTCCAATATCAACCGTTTCAAAGTTAAATCTGATATGAACATTTTTAACTTCATCACCTTCAATTTTATAAATATTATATGACTTAAATTTACCTGCATGTTGTAAAAATTTGGCCCACATTCCTTTTAATTGTGCTAAGCCTTCATCTGTACCTAAAAAGCCTTTCATTTGCTCATTGGCATAATTTGTAAGTCCTTCAAAATTTTGGGTACTCATTGCATTCGCAAAAAACAAAGCCGTTTCACTAAAGGCGTTATTTTCTGTCGCATGTCTTGAAAACGAATATGTAAAAACCGACCAAGGTTCTTTACCCTCTGTTTCTAATATATATGATTCCCCTTCTTTTTTTATGAGAAGTGAATGTTCTTCATCTAATTGATATGCTTTAGTAACAGTAACAATACTTTTATTTTTGACCTTTTTTGGTATTGGTAAATTTTCTATGCTTTTATCTTGAAAAAGAGTAATAATTTTATCGGTGATTTCAGGAACAAAAGTAACCTCGCCTTGAAACTCATCTTCTATTGGATTTACAGAAGTGGCGTTGGAAAGGATGATTACTTTAATATTTTTTTCTACCAACGAACCCATAACTGAGGAATAACCAGGAAGTAGCCCATTATTATATATCCACTTTTCATCTCCTTTATGGGCAATTACCCAACCCAAACCAGATACCATGTCATTAACACCCATTGCTTGTGCATTGGTGTAGAGTTTACTTACAGAACCTGGTTTTAATATTATCCCGTTATCTAAGGCTTGCATAAACTTAAATAAATCTACCGTAGTTGAATTTATATCAGCTGCTCCTTTAAGCCAAGAGGTATGAAAAGTTGAATTAAATTTTGTAAATTCAGTCATCCCTAAACCTAAATATGCCTGGGCTTTTTGATTTAAAGAATTTAAAGATGCAATACTTGTATTTTTCATTCCTGCAGGTATAAATATGGCTTGCTCCATAAAGTTAGCAAAGGACTGCCCGCTTACTTTTTCAATAATCCGAGCTAACAACAAGTACCCGAAATTATTGTAGTCATAGCCTGTGCCAGGCTCAAACCTTAATTTTGACCCTCTAAATTTTTCTAAAACTTCGTCAAAACTGATAGCCGTTTCCTCGGGCATCAAGCCATTTCCATTATCATCTGTTCTTCCAATATTAGCCTCCATACCAGAACTGTTATTTAACAAATGCCTAATTGTAATACTTTTTGAAAAATCAGGCATAAAGTTTGGAAAATAGTTTGAAATAGGTGTTTCTAATGTCAATTTCTCATCCTCAACTAATTTCATGATTCCAACCGCTGTCAATGATTTTGAAAGTGAGGCAATACTAAATATCGATTTTTTAGTATTTTTTTTATACCCCTCGGTATCTGCATAACCAAAACTTTTTTGATAAATAATGTGGTTGTCTTTACTAATTAAAACACTTCCAATAAACCGATTATAATAAGAATAACTTTCAAATAGGCTATCAATATTATTTTCTAATTCATTCTTGGAAGTTGATTGTCCAAAGGAATTAATTCCTAAGATTAATGCAATAAATACCACAACAGCTTTTTTCATTTTTATATGATTTAATAATTAATTTGAAACAATATTAGAATGTTTGATGGACACCATAAAATGAATGTGATTGTTGCCTTCTTTACTGTGATAGAAACCCATAATTGTGTGAAAAAAGGCGAACTGCACAGTAATATGGAGTTTGGTCACTATAATCACATCTTTTATCCCATTTAAAATTTTAAACAGTTTTAAACCATATTTTTGACAACGAAACGATTCAGAATGAAAAAATATATAGAGCCATTAATTCATATATTAATATGGGGAATAGGTTACTTTTTAATTTTAAACTATACAAGTACAATAGGTGACTTTAGAAAAGAAAGTGGTCCATATTGGCTTGCAATAGGATTTGGAATGCTTATGAATCAAACTATTTTTTATTCAACAGCATTTTTTTTGGTGCCAAAATTTTTACGATTAAAAAAAATTAAGGCATTAATTCTTTCTTTGTTAGGGGGCTTTATACTTATCAATTTATTTGAAAGTGTTATAGATTACGGCTATTTGGTGAATTTTTTCTCCTCCGCGAGTGAGTCTTTTATTGTGTATTTACTGTATAATTCAGTCATTAGTTTTTTTATTTTATTAGTTGCATTGTCTTATGCGCTCATTAAATATTGGATACAAAATGAAAAACTTAAAAGAGTATTGCTTGAAGAAAAACTTTCCACAGAAATGGCTTTTTTAAAATCTAAAATCAATCCTCATTTTTTGTTTAATGTTTTAAATAGTTTTTATGCCAAATCCTTAAAGCATAATGTACCAGAATTGGCTGATGGCATTGCGAAACTTGCAGAGTTGATGCGTTATATGGTTTATGAAACGAATGAGGATAAAGTAGCTCTCGAAAAAGAGATTGATCACCTTAAAAATTTTATTCAGGTTTATCAGTTACGTATTGCTGAAGACGACGATGTGTCAATAAATTTTGATATTAAAGGAGATTTAAACGCAGTAAAAATAAGTCCAATGTTGCTTATTCCTTTTGTCGAAAACGCAATTAAACACGGAATTGATCCTAAAACAAAATCAATAATTGATATATCCTTAAAATTGGAGCAAAATAAGTTATATTTTAAAGTAACCAATACAATACATCAAGGTGCTTATGGTTTGGCTGATGAGCCTTCAGGTTTTGGACTTGATAATTTAAAAAAGAGACTCTCCATTTTGTATCCAGATATATATACTATGGAAACTAAAGAGCAAAATGGATATTTTATATCTTTACTTATACTGCAACTTGATTAGAAATACTTATGAACTGTGTTATAATTGATGATGAACCCGCTGCTATTGATGTACTTAAATTTCATTTAAGTAACATACCATTTGTAGTATTAAAGAAAACTTTTAGAGATCCATTAGATGCTCTTGAATATCTGCCTCAGCATAAAATTGATCTTATTTTCTTAGACATAAATATGCCTAAATTATCAGGGATTAAGTTTCCTAAGTTTTTGCAAAATCCACCCCTTATTGTATTTACAACAGCGTATTCTGAATATGCTTTGGAAAGTTATGAACTTAAAGCGGTAGACTATCTTTTAAAACCTATAGAATTTGATCGATTGCTTCAGGCAGTATTGAAAGTAAAACAAGTTTTGAATCAAAATGAAGGAGAAGAGAAAACAAGTCTCAAAAATTCTCATTATCTATCTGAACAAACCGTTTTTATCAAAAGCGGTTCTGAATTTCATCAATTGCCCATTCAAAATATAAAATATATAGAAAGTGATGGCAATTATGTGACTTTCCATACAGGCAAACGACCTATTTTGGCGCGCTATAAAATATCTGAAGTCTTAGAATTACTCCCAAAAGAGTATTTTACGAGAATACATCGATCCTATATTATAGCTTTAAAACATATAGAAACGGTTAAAAAACACGCTGTAGTTATTGATGGAAATGAAATTCCGATAAGCAGTAATTATAGAGAAGGCTTTTTAAGTATTATAGATAATATAAGCAAGAAGAAAGTTAACAAAGCCTAAAGACAACTAA
>CAZHWD010000068.1:0-4085 GCA_964536335.1 uncultured Eudoraea sp.
AACATTGATCTTGCCTATTTTTTCATCAAGCTCTGTTTTCATCGTGGCATTGAAAGACTTGTCCTTGGCCCTTAAACCATGATAGGCCAGCCGAAAATATTCGTCTGCCAAAAAATTGATATCTGTAGGTTCTTTTTGCCCGCTACTGCTACGGCTGTGCTGTAGCATGCCTTTTACGATCCCATCGGCTCTTTTACCATGGTGTGTGATCTTATCCAGGTTTTGTTTCACATCATCCGCAAAAGCTCTTGCTTCCTTAAGGTCGCCTTTCTCTAATTCTTCATACATCTCCTCAATAAGTTCTACACTTACCTCTGAGAAATTATTGACAAAGTTCAAGGGGTTTTGGATCTCATGGGCAATCCCTGCAGTGAGTTCTCCCAGGCTGGCCATCTTTTCAGATTGTACTAATTGTTGTTGTGTTTGCTTTAAGTCAGTTAGTGTTTGTTCTACCTGTTGCTTGGCCACTTCCAGTTTACTAAAATCTTCATAGCGTGCATAGGCTGTAGAAAAGGCATCTGCAACGGATTGCACTAAATAAAGGCTATCTTTGGCTAATTCTGTGGTGTTTCCCACATATAAAATGCCCTGCAAAAAAGGAACATAATGTAAAAAGAGCCCATCTTTAGGGACGGTACTCAAATATTGTTTTCTTGTAGCAATCTGACCTTCTTTTACTAGGGTATCTGCTAGGTCTGCAAATCCTTCATTGTCCCAATGGATAACCTGGATCTTTTTAGAGCGCCAATTTTCTATAGCATTTACAAAAGGGCTCGAATCATAGGGTAGATGAAAAGCGGCAATGGCTTTGCCATCTGGTTTTGATAAAAAAGTATGAATCTGTTCTTCCTTTTCATCAAAAATGAAAACCCCACACCGTACAAAAGGAACACCGAGAGTAGTCAACTCATTCCAAATTAATGGTGTAATTCTGTCTAAATCTCCCGTGGATCTCATTGAGGCTATCTCGGCCCGGACCCGGTCTACCGATGAGCGCCTAACTGCATCCAAAGCATTGGACTCTGCTTTTTGTAATTCAATATAACGCCTGAAGGTAAGATCTATGATGGCATTAAAGCGGTGCAGTATGGATAGTTCCGTTTCAGTAAAAGGCTCATAAGACCATCCATAAAACACACCTTCAGAAAATGGAAGGAAGTATCCATACTGCGTGTTATCACCTATTTGAGTTGTAGGCACCTTATATTGCCCTTGTATTTGTTCATAATACCGTTTTAACAAATCGCCTTCTAATAAAGGGAAATAATCCTTATTGCGTTTCCAGCTGATATAAATTTGCGATAAAACCGGATGATCTTTCAGGATCGTTTTACCAACTAATGAAAGGCCGACGCCATCATCTGAAGAAGTAGCGGCATATAATTCCACTTCCTTATTTTCTTTGGTAAGTAATCCCACACCGCTTCTGAAGGTATTGATCCCTAAATTCTTTAATTCACTAAATACAACACTTGCTGTAGCAACAAGATCGTTACTATGATGCATAGCCATGGCCTTGCCCCTCACTTTTTCAAGGGCGGCCTCAATTTGTGCTTCCCTGGCCTGCTCTTCTGCTTTTTTCAGATCTTTATATCGTTTATAGGCCAGGTCAAAAACATCTGCTGCCCGGCGGAATAATTCTTTAGTTTCCGGTGCTGGTGGTGAATAGGTGACCGTCAGTAGCGAGCCACCGGAAAAATCTGCAAAATTCCAATACTCTTTTTTCTCCGCTGCTATTGCATCCTCGTCAAATTCTAAACGTTGGCTAAATAAATCGGGTACACAAGTCTCCAAAATTTTCTGCCACGCTTCCCGCTGTTTTAAATCAAGCTCAATTGTGTACTGAGAAAGTCCTGCCCAGTAGTTTTTCAACATCTGCCGAATTTCCGGAGTAGCATCTACAGGGAATTTAATCTTATGTGTCGAGATTTCCCCTTCACCGCCGGGGGTGCGCATGGCTGCCATGGACTCAAAATAGGCGGCATCTTTTTCATACAAATGTACCACACTGAGTTCAAGGTCTTGCTGTCCTAATAGATCTGTTTGAACACGAATTTCGAGAGCCACGTCCAGCAATTCATCAGAGCTTCGCATAGCAATTGCCCGACTTCTAATGCGCTCCATGGCCGCTTCAATTTGCGCTTCCCTTGTTTGTGCTTCGGCTTTTTGAAGGTCGAGGAAACGGGTATAGGTTTGATCAAATACCTTGGCAAAACGTATCAATAACTGTATGATCTCTTCTGCAACAGGTTCATTTGTGGTACAAAGAAG
Organism: uncultured Eudoraea sp.; assembly: GCA_964536335.1. GTDB lineage: Bacteria > Bacteroidota > Bacteroidia > Flavobacteriales > Flavobacteriaceae > Eudoraea. The sequence continues at coordinate 2,272 of CAZHWD010000068.1, forward strand.
TAATCCTTTGGAGAAAAAAGCTGCCTGTTGTACTCTTCTCCCTTTAATATGGGAATCGTCGATAGGCAACTTCACATCTTCCTTTATATAGCGCACCCAGTCCTTTAGCTTTTGGCCGGACAAGTCAATTACTATAGATTCTTTACCTTCCTTCCAGGCCGTGTGTATTTTAGAAATGGTTGTGGCTTCTTCCAAAGACCCGCTATATCTATGATCCAACTGACTGCCGATTTGATCCGTAGCCCATAACTCTATCAATTTTTCTTCTTCCTTAATGATACAAATGCTTATACGATCGGGTAAATTTCCAAGTAAGGCAAATTGTTCAAAGAGCACCTGGGCCGTTTCAGGAAGTTGCTCACTCTTATGCATGGCCATAGAACTGGCTCGCACCCTTTCTAAAGCACTCTCAATAGTAGCCTCCCGGGCCTGTTCCTCAGCTTTTTGCAGATCTAAGTATCTTCTATAGGTTTGTCCAAAAACCTTAGCAAATCTATTTAATACCTTAGCCCCTTCTTTTGAAATAGGGTTCTCTGTAAAGGCAAAAAGAATACCCGAAGAATAAAAGAAACTATTGTGAAATACGTTTTCCGGAAGTGTTTTTAAATCTGCATTAAATGGATATTTAGGTTCGTTATTAAGTGCCGTATAATATTTGATAACGTCTTTACCTATGAAATCGTAAGTATATCCTTTCTTTTTACTTTTCCATGCTTTTTTTAGCCCCACCAACATAGGGTGAATGGTCATATCTAATCTCCCCGTTTTTAGATCGACCTTCCCGCCGGACGAATAATTTGCAGACCATGTTTCCATGTACTCCGTTCCTTCAAGGATCCCTATCCCACATCGAATGGATTTGTCAAGACCCAACTTCATCACTTCATCAAATAAAGTAACAACAGTGGCTCCTACATCTGCACTATTATGCATAGCCATTGTCTTTGATCGCACCCGTTCAAGGGCAGCTTCAACTTCCAATTCCCGGTTTTTATCTTGCAATTCCGCCATTTTTTCCTCCAGGCTTTTTTCAAGGAATTCCGTTCTTTTTTTCAGATCCTCTATCGGCCATACTTCGTCATCTGTACGTTGCGGGTCCGGGGTAGAGGTATGGGAATGGACCAACAACCAACGTCCTTCACGATGCTCAAAAATAAAACTGAGGCGGAATTTAAGTTCGTTTTTAATTTGGTTTACCCAGACGGTATTTACAATATCATCCGTATAAATGGCGCCATTGCCCTGGTTCATGATTTTGCGTAGAACCGGTGTAAATGCAAAGTCCATATTTAATCCCTCTGCCAGTTTTTTTTGATTTTTTATTTGTTTCAAAAAAGCTGCTTTGGTTTTGGTGAGCTCGTTTTTACCGGCGCCAAAATTCATGACGTCTTCGGCTAGTAGAGGCGCCAGTTCCTCAAGGGGCCTGTCGAACAAACAAACCTGTATTACCGTATTATAAGCTTGGTCTAATAGTTTTTGTTTGGTTTTGCCTAGTTTCATGCTTAATTGTTACCTGTAACCTAGTGATAGATACTATTCCTTGTCGCAGTTTGCAGTTTCTTTAATAGCCGTATTACGCCGCATAGGAGATTTGAGGAGCCTGCCCATACAAGATTACTCCTTGTTTACTAATATACTTAAGATTTTGGAAACTGCGAGCTAAAGAAGAAGATAGTAGCCTCACCAGGAGATAGCTTCGCCGTTCCTGAGAAAGGCTCGCATTGAAAATACAGAAGCTCAACTGCCACCCAGTTGAATTTATTCTTGTGACCGCACCTCAATGAACCAGGATTAGCTTCGCTGTTCCTGAGAAA
>CAZHWD010000069.1:0-21689 GCA_964536335.1 uncultured Eudoraea sp.
GTTGAATACGAGACCGACCAGACTACCGAAGTTGTAAATATTGCCGAGGACAAAATAACACGGGGTATAATGCAAGATGGAATTAATTTTGTTAACATATTTAAGGCCCTTGTGAATACCAAAAAAGATAATTCAAATGAGGATCAAGAGCCTTTAAAGGTAAGTGAAGTCTTGCGACTGGTTTATGATGATGAATTTTTTGTTTTGGATCTAAAGATTCCGCAAGATCAAATAGACGCTTTTTTAATCTATTGTGATGAAAAAATACCCCCTCGCACCTTATTGAAAAAAGACAATGAATTTGAACTCATTGAATTTTTGGTAATCCAAAGTAATATATTCTTAAAACAGATGAATGCTAAGGAATAAGAAATTTTTCTTGTTTTTTTTCCTGATTGTCACCGGTGCTTCAGCACAATCCGTTTTTTTTTACAAATTAAATGGAAAAGTTACAAACTCAAATAAGGGTATTGCAGATGTCCATGTTATGAATATCTCTTCTAAAAGAGCTACAATAACAGATGCGGAAGGGAGGTTTTCAATTTCTACTAAACTAAATGACACTATCTTGTTCTCTGCAGTTCAGTACAAACGTATGATCCTGGTAGTATCAAGGGCAATGCTGGAAAGCAGATCTATATTAGTGCCGTTGGAGGAGTTTATTAATGAATTGGATGAAGTAGTGGTGCGGCCCTATAACCTATCAGGAGACCTAAGCAGGGATATGAATAGTTTAAATACGGAAAAAGTTTATGTGGCATCCACATTAGGGCTGCCAAATGCTTATGTAAAACCAATAACCCAGGCAGAACGCAAGCTTTACGAAGCATCCACCGGAGGTGGACTTGTACCCTTGAACCCTATTATTAATGCCATTTCTGGTAGGACAAAATACCTTAAAAAAGTCTTGGCTTCGCAGGAAAAATATGCCCGTACAATTAGGGTGAGGGAGTATTATGCTGATTCTTTGTTCGTTAAGTATCTAAAAATACCTGAGAACAGAATAGAGGACTTCATGTATTTTTGCGAAGTGGATAATGCTTTCAGCACTGTGGTAGATAGTCACGATAAACTTAAAATCTGGGAATACCTTGAATTGCGAAGTAATGCCTATTTAAAGGAGGCTGATGAAGAATGATTTTACCCACGGCACGAATCTTGCAAAACCTAATTATGTATAATTTTAAAACACTTCCATTGAGATATAGTTTCATTTTGATACTACTGCTTCTTTTTGCATTTACAACAATGCACAAGTTCTACGTAAGTGTGACCAATGTTCAATATTCAGAAGAGGAAAACTCTCTTCAAATTACCAGCCGCATATTTATTGATGATCTGGAAAATGTGCTGGAAGAACGCTATGGTGTTCAAATGAATCTCGCTACTGAGAAGGAATCTGAAGAGGCAAACTATTATGTTGAAAAATATATGCGCTCGAAATTGGTTTTAAGCGCAGATGGGAAAGACAGGGCTTTTGTGTTTTTGGGAAAGAAATATGATAATGATTTAATTATTTGTTATTTGGAAATCGAGGACATTGATCTGCCTAAGCTAAAGATTATCGAAATCGAAAATGATATCCTTACAGATATGTTTGAAGAACAACAGAATATAGTCCATTTTAGAATAAACGGTAAAAAGAAAAGTTTTGTATTGGTAAAGGAAAATAATAAAGGAATGTTAAACTTGTAACATTTTGAACTACAATCATTTAAAAAATTCTAAATTCGCCAATCCTAATTAGAATTCAACTACATGAAGAAGCTAAATTGTTCCCTCACATTCTTATTGTGTTTGACTGTTACTTTGGGTTTTGCACAACAGGAAATTAAAAAAGAAAGAGAATCTGGCCATTCTAATCAAAGTAAATTTAAACAGCTCTACGAGGAATTTGCAACTCCAAATACATACAGGTCTGCTTCCGGAACCCCAGGGCCTGATTATTATCAGCAACAGGCAGATTATAAGATAGACATTGAGTTAGATGATAAAAATGCCAAAATCTATGGCGAAGAAATCATTACTTATTTCAACAATTCCCCGGATGATTTAGAATATCTGTGGCTTCAATTAGATCAGAATGTACGGTCTAAAGATTCAAAATCACCACTTAGAAATGAAAGTGAATTATCCATTGCTTACAGTTCGGAAAAATTTGTTGAGAAACTGATGCAAAATCCTTTTGAGGGTGGATTTAGTATTGAATATATCAAAGATACAAATGGCAAAAGCTTACCCTACGTAATTAATCAGACCATGATGAGAATTGATCTTCCGCAGCTACTTAAAAGTGGTGATCAGGTTTCATTTTCATTAAAATGGTGGTACAATATACCCGATCATACTAAAGACCGGGCCAGATCTGGTTACGAGTATTTTGAGAAAGACGGGAACAGGTCTTATGTGATAGCTCAATTTTTTCCGAGGATGGCTGTTTATAGCGATGTAGAGGGATGGCAGAATTATCAGTTCTGGGGCAGGGGAGAGTTTGCTCTGCCTTTTGGTGACTATGAGGTAAACATTACCGTACCGGCAGATCATATCTTAGATGCAACTGGGGAATTAACTAATAGAAAGGAAGTATTTTCCAGGCAAATGATGCAGCGATATGAGCAGGCCAAAAAGTCTTATGACAAGCCGGTTCTTATCGTTACCCAGGAGGAGGCGGAGAATGCTGAAAAAGGATTTTCTGAAGATAAAAAGACCTGGAAATTTAAGGCTGAGAATGTTAGGGATTTTGGATTTGCCACTTCCAGAAAATTTATTTGGGACATGCAAGCCGTTAAAATTGGCGCCAGGGATGTAATGGCGGTTTCCTTATATCCCAAGGAAGGTAATCCGTTATGGGAAGAACAATCCACCAAGGCTGTTGCCAGTACTTTAAAATCATATTCAGCACATACTTTTGATTATCCGTACCATAAAGCAATTTCTGTACATGCAAAAAATCAGGGAATGGAATATCCCATGATTTGTTGGAATTACGGAAGACCGAATGAAGATGGAAGCTATTCAGACCGGGTAAAATTCGGGATGATAAGCGTTATTATTCATGAGGTTGGACATAATTTTTTCCCTATGATAGTGAATTCAGATGAACGGCAGTGGGGTTGGATGGACGAAGGCCTTAATACCTTTATGCAGTATATGGCTGAACAGGAATTTGGAGAAGAATTTCCGGAAGATATAGCACCAAATAAAGCTTATCCGTCCAGAAGGGGAGCTCCTTCAAAGATAGTACCTTATATGAGCGGGGATCAATCTACAATATCTCCTATCATGTCTAATCCGGAAAATGTTTACCAATTGGGGCCTAATGCCTACGGTAAACCTGCTACAGCGCTCAATATTCTTCGTGAAACCATTATGGGGAGAGAATTATTCGATTATGCCTTCAAGACCTATTCCCATAGATGGAAATTTAAACATCCCACTCCTGAAGATTTCTTTAGGACCATGGAAGATGCTTCGGCAGTAGATCTTGACTGGTATTGGAGAAGCTGGTTTTATACTACCGATTATGTGGATATTGGGGTTAAAGAAGTTAAAAAATACTATGTGAGCGATAAGCCAACCAAAAAAATGAAGGATTATATTGCTTCAAGAGGTCTCACAGCAGCTAGTTTTCCTCCATTGGTATACCTTGTGGACGAAGAGAGTGAAGATTTTGAAGCAGACCTTAAAGGTAAAGCACCCTCGGAAACTTCTCAAACCTTGAAGGAATATATGATGGATAATATGACTGCCCAGGAACGTTCTCAGGTTGAAGATCCAAAGTATTTTTATGAGGTTATTTTTAATAAACCCGGAGGGATACCAATGCCCATAATAGTTGAATACACATATGCCGATGGTTCTAAAGAAAATGTCACTTATCCACCACAAATTTGGAGGAAAAATGATCAGGAATTTAAACGAGTTATTTCTTCTGAAAAAGAGCTTGTTGGAATTGTTGTAGATCCAAAATCCGAGACTGCAGATATTGATTCAAGTAATAATTCATGGCCCAAAAAAGAAAAAGGATCAGAATTTGAACAATTTAAACAAAATATAAAAGGAAAATAATAATTCCTCCTAAAAAAAGTTAATAGTCCTGATGTAGTACATCGGGACTTTTTTTATTTGGCACGTAAACTTCATTATATTTGTAATATGCTTGCGACCGTAGTTTTATTTATAAGTGGAGCCGAAATATTTTTTATCATGTTTATTGTGGTAATGGTATTTGGGGCAGATAAAATTCCGGGAATTGCCAAAGGACTTGGTAAAGGAATGAGGCAATTAAGGGATGCCACAGATGATATTAAGAAGGAAATTCAAAAAAGCGCCGAAAAACAGGGAATTGACACCAGTTTTACAGACGACATAAAAAATGAGATTGAGAAAGTAAAGAAAAATGTTGACGATGTTACTGGTACAATTAAGCGTAAATAAGTGGGTTTATGCTCAAGCATCTTCTGGAATGGGATAGGAATACTTTTATTTATTTAAATAATCTTGGGACAGAAGATTATGATTTGTTTTGGGTGATAGTTACTAGTATCACTTCATGGATTCCACTTTATATTCTGCTTCTAGCACTAATTTTTCTTAAATACCCAAAAAAAGAAGCATTATTCATTGCATGTACAATAGTCCTGCTTTTAATTTGTATTTTAGGTCTTACCGATATAATTAAGACATATTTTGAGCGCCTCCGGCCTAATAATGACATAGAAATCAATTCCATCATCAGGATTTTAAAAAACCCGGGTGGATTTAGCTTTTTTTCAGGACATGCCTCCTCTTCCTTCTCATTAGCCACTATATCTTTTTTATTTCTTAGGAAAAAGATTTCAATTATTTGGCTACTTTTTATTTGGCCTATTTTATTTGCTTATAGCAGAATATATGTAGGTGTCCATTATCCTTTGGATATTATAACTGGCGCATTAATTGGCATTATTTTGGGTTTTCTGTTTTACCTGTTTTATGTTAGGTTTATAAAACCCTACATAGTGTAAGTCCATCTCGAATAGACAGTATTACAGTTTCAACTCTTGGATCGTTTTTTAGTTTTTTATTGTAAGCCAGAAGATTCCGGGTTACTTTATCTTTTTTATCCAACGGTTCAACTACTTTGCCGGACCAGAGGACGTTGTCTGTTAATATAATACTTCCCCGTCTGGTCTTTTCAATCACAGCTTCGAAATAGGCATCATACATCTTCTTTTCGGCGTCAATAAAGACGAGATCAAAAATCTGGCCTAATTCAGGAATAATTTTTAATGCATCACCGGTATGTTGTATTATTTTATTCCCAAATTCACTTTGGTCAAAATATTTACGCTGTATCTCCGAAAGTTCTTCATTGATGTCTATTGTATGCAATAAGCCGTCATTCGTCAACCCTTCTGCCAGGCAAATCGCTGAATATCCTGTGTATGTACCAATTTCCAAAATACTACTGGGTTGAATCAACTTAGAAAGCATGCTAAGAACCCTACCCTGATAATGCCCTGTAATCATTCGGGGTTGTACTACCTTTAAATGTGTCTCGCGGGTTAATTCACGTAATATATCAGGCTCATTTTCAGAATTAAGTGTGATATAGTTTTCTAGAGATTCTGGAAGAAAATGCATAAATCCTTTTTGGTAAAAATATGGATTTATATACTATCTTAGGCTTAAAAATAAGCGCGATAAACATGGATGAAATAACCATTAGGACGGCTACATTATCTGATTTGGATGTTCTTTTAGCTTTTGAACAAGAGTTGATTAAGGCAGAAAGGCCATTCGACAAAACCATACGAAAGGACCCTGTGTGTTACTATGATTTAAAAGGGATGATTATTGACAATGAAGTGGCCGTAATTGTGGCAGAGATAAATAATACAATAGTTAGCTGTGGTACTGTGGTAATCAAACAGGCAAGATCGTACTTAAATCATAAGGAGTATGCAAATTTTGGTTTTATGTATACCCTTCCTGCATATAGGGGATTGCGAATTAATAAAAAGGTTTTGGATACACTTAGGACTTGGGCATTATCAAAAGGAATTAAAGAAATGCGCCTAACAGTTTACTCAGATAATTTTCCTGCTTTAAGAGCCTATGAGAAAGCAGGATTTGTAAGTCATATCATTGAAATGAGAATACCAGAAGCCCAGGCAGGGAATAGATAATTAATCAGCTCCATCTTTTATCTGGATATCGTATTTTTGATTAAAAATCAGCAATGCCATTTCAAAATACTTTGTCTTTCGCCAAGGAATTGGATATCAAAGACCCTCTAATAAAATTCAGGGATAAGTTTTATTTTCCTCAATTAAATGGCAAAAATGTAATTTATTTTACGGGGAATTCTTTGGGCCTTCAACCAAAAAATTCACAAGAGTTTGTGGATGAGGTAATGGAAGATTGGAAGAATTTAGCTGTAGAAGGTCACTTTCATGCAAAGAAACCTTGGTGGGACTACCACGAAAGATTAGCAAAACCATTAGCCAAGATAGTAGGAGCTAAACCTGAAGAGGTGTCAGTTATGAATACACTTACAGTAAATCTTCATCTTTTAATGGTTTCTTTTTATAAGCCTACCAAAAAGCGCTTTAAAATACTATGTGAAGAGAAAGCCTTTCCGTCAGATCAGTATATGCTGCAAAGTCAGGTACGTTTTCACGGTTTTAGTCCAAAAGACACTATAGTTGAAGTAAGTATGCGCAAGGGGGAACATCAATGGCATACCGAAGATATTGTTGAAAAAATTAATGAAATAGATGATGAATTGGCATTAGTACTACTGGGAGGTGTAAATTATTACAATGGTCAGGTTTTTGATATGAAAACTATAACGAGTGCCGGTAAATCTGTTGGTGCTAATGTGGGGTGGGATCTTGCCCATGCCGCTGGGAATATAGAATTAAAACTACACGAATGGGACTGTGATTTTGCCGCCTGGTGTAGCTATAAATATATGAACAGCGGGCCAGGAAATGCCTCGGGTGTCTTTATTCACGAAAGGCATCTTGATCAGGATAAAATTCCAAGATTTGAAGGATGGTGGGGAGGCAAAAAGGAGACACGCTTTTTAATGAAACAAGAATTTGAACCCATTGCTACTGCAGATGCATGGCAGTTGAGTAATCCACCGATATTGGCGCTGGCACCATATCTCGCTTCTTTAGATCTCTTTGAAGAAGCAGGAATGAATTCTTTGATAGAAAAACGTAAAAAAATAGTCTCGTATCTAGAATTTATTCTTCACGAAATTGATAGTGAAGTAGATAGTAGTTTTGAAATTATCACTCCTGTTGAAAGAGGCTGTCAATTATCCGTATTGTTACACGGTGAGGGTAAATCTATTTTTAATTATTTGATGGAAAAGGGGGTAATTACAGATTGGCGGGAGCCTAATGTCATACGACTTGCGCCAGCACCATTTTATTGCAGTTTTGAAGATATGTATAATTTCGGACAAATTTTAAAAACCGGTCTTCTGACTAATGGTAGAAATGCCAAGACCTGATTTCATAGAAATCTATAATAGTCGTATTAAGAAATTTTACCAAGTATTTTGATATAATCAGATGAAAATAGAGCATGTAGCCATATGGACCAAAGATCTGGAATCGCTAAAGAATTTCTACGTCGGCTATTTTGGAGGTAAGGCCAATACCAAATATTATAATCCTGCCAAAGGGTTTCAGAGTTACTTTATCACTTTTGATTCCGGTGCAAGATTGGAACTTATGTATATGCCCGAGATACCCAAAAAGACCAATGATACTGTGGGTAAACAGCATTTAGGCATCATTCATATGGCCTTTGGTGTAGACAGTATGTCCGAAGTTGATGAAAAGGCTGAGGAGTTGAAAAAAGATGGTTACAAAGTTATTAATGGCCCAAGAAAAACCGGCGATGGATATTATGAATTTGAAGCGTTGGATCCGGATAATAATCGTTTGGAAGTAACTACATTGTTTATCGAATGATTGTATATTTTTGGCCTTTATTAGAAGGCAACTTATGAGATCTCTAAGACTAATCCTTACAAATCCGAGATATTTTGGCCCCGCCTGGGTTTTTGCCAGTTTAAATATTTTATTTGGTACCTGGGCTATTTATATACCTTCCGTTAAAGAGGATCTTGGAATTAGCAAGGCTACACTTGGCATTGCGATCTTCTTCCTTTCTCTTGGTGTTTTTACGATTTTCCCTGTAGCTTCTAAGATCATTAATAAAATTGGTGTAGGCAAGGCAACTTATATTGGCATAATCCTTAGCTGCATTGCGGCTTTATTCCCTTTAATAGTGCCGGGCTTTATAAGCCTTGCTGCTGCACTTTTTTTCTTTGGAGCCACCAATGGATTTACAGATATTTCTATGAATACATTGGTTACTGAAATTGAAAAAGAGGATAAACAAAAGTTTATGTCAGCTTCCCATGGGTTTTTTAGTCTGGGTGGAGTATTAGCAGGGTTGGGTAGTTTTTTAATTCCTGTTATAGACGATAGGGGGTTACATATGGTTTTAGCGGTCTTGTTGGTTCTCTCGGTAAACTTTATTTTTTTTAAGAGGTATCAAAAGGTCGTAGCTGCTCCTATTCAAAAAGAGGTTTTTAGCTATAAAAACTTTAAACCTCTGATGTTAATTGGAGGTGTTTCATTTGTTGTTATGGGCAGCGAAGGAGCTATTGTTGATTGGAGCGGATTATTTTTAAAAGAAGTTAGCCTGGCACCTGAAACTATATGGGGGGCCGGATTTTTAGGATTCCAGGCGTTTATGACTCTTGGTCGCTTTTTGGGAGATTCAATTAGTGCCAGGACAGGATCAGTAAAAATAGTCGCTCTGGGATCTATTATAGCTATAATCGGGTATCTTCTGGTCCTTGCTACAGATATGTATTTGGCTATTCTTGGATTTGCGCTTACCGGTCTTGGGTTTTCAGTAATTGTTCCAGAGCTATTTAGAATTGGAGGTAATGTAAAGGGGGTAGAATCTTCCCAGGGAATTGCTTTTATAGCCGGTACAGGATATTCAGGCTTTCTTGTAGGACCCGTAATCTTAGGTTTTATTGCAGAACAATTCTCACTAAGTTTGAGTTTTATTACTTTAATGGCCTGCTCTGTAGCTGTTTTTGGTGCTACTTTCCTTCTTAAAAGAAAAAATACCAAATAAGGCTTTTTGTAACCTAATTAACTTTAATGTTTGTGAAATACAATTTAAAATTCCCTTCGGCATTTTTATGTGTCTTTGCTATGGTCATGCCATTAAAGTCTGAATATTCCTCCCAGGTGGTTTCAAGTGAGGCCTCTGCCTGATTTCCTTTGCGAAATACCCATTCTTTTATTACGTAATCATTCCCATAATAAAAATCATAGGCATCTCCTGGGGTATAACCACCTTCACCAGAATAAATAATTGTCAGTTTTTGCATTTGTGTTTTTCCGATTGGAGCCTCAGCAACTTCTGTAACTTCATAGTTGAAATTACCTTTATCCCATACCAGGTTAAATGGTGCTAAAAACCAATATTTATCATTAATAAAACCTGCATCAACTTTAGCTACTATGCTGTCTATGCTTTTACGATTATATGTGGTCGAATCTCCAGCTGATATTCCAGTCACCTCATTTTTCTTAATATTCCATATCCAATCCCTTTCAAAATGAGTAGTATCCCGGTCAACATTAAAAGTAAATTTTAATTCTTCTACATTTTTCCATTCCTTCAGACCATGTGCATAAGCTATTTTTTCTAGAACGGATTGTTCAATATTTTCTGAATTCGAATCTTTTTTCTTTTCGGATTTACAGCTAAATATGAGTACGAAAGAGACAATCGCAAGCAAGTGTGGAATTTTCATAATAATGTTTTTTCAAATATAACTGCTTTTCAATTCTTAATTGATATTAATCCATGACTTTAATGGGGCATGAAATCCCAATAAAATGATTAATTTTGATTTTTAACAAAAAGAAAAAAATGAGTAAAAAAAAGGGAAAAGTACAAGAAGCCATTGATGAACGGTTATTAGAGGATAGAAAAGTATTTCTATGGGGAATGGTAGATGATGATTCTGCTAAACATGTAATTGATCGTTTATTATATCTTGATATGCAGAATAACAAGGAAATACAATTTATAATAAATAGTCCTGGTGGGTATGTAACTGCGGGTTTTGCGATTTACGATACTATAAAATCACTAAAGAGTCCGGTCTCAACTGTTTGTAGCGGATTAGCTGCTTCAATGGGTTCTATTCTCCTCTCCGTTGGTAAGAAAGGCCGACGTTTTATTCAACCTCATGCACGGGTTATGATCCATCAACCTAGTGGAGGAGCAAGAGGTCAGGCATCGAATATTGAAATTCAGGCCAAAGAAATAATAAAGACAAAAGAGATTGGTGCTCAAATATTAGCTGAAAACTGCGGGCAACCGCATGAAAAGATCTTGAAAGACTTTAACCGTGATTATTGGATGGATGCCGAGGAATCGATAGCTTATGGAATAGTCGATGGCATTTTAAAATAGAACATATCCATTTAACAGAAAAAGACCTTCATATAATTAGATGAAGGTCTTTATAAATATATATGGACGCCGTGGCGGAAAATTCTCTATTCTCTATATATACGAATATTCCATGCCATCAGATCTTTAAATGACATAAAATGTTATAAAAAGAAATAAAGTCTAATTTTAAATTTAGTCCAGATAATGGAGTAATATTTCCTGAGACATTTGGGAGGAGGAAAATGGAATATGATGTTTTAATCAGGCTTTCCAGGAGGATAAATGAAAGGAAACTTAATTTTAGTACATTTACTTTTAAAATTAGACTTTCTCCCGGCTTAAATTATGAGGCAAACTCCAAAAGACATCGCTATAATAGGATCCGGTTTAATAGGGTCTTTATTGGCGATCTTCCTCAAAAGATCAGGACATAATATTACAGTGTTTGACCGCCGCCCTGATATTAGGACTATAGATTTTTCCGGACGCTCCATAAACCTTGCATTGAGTGATAGAGGTTGGAAAACTTTGGGCGAAGTGGACATTGAAAAAGAGATAAAGAAGATAGCTATACCACTTTATAAGCGGGCGATGCATGTAAATGGCAAAACTGTTTATTTTCAGAACTACGGAAAAGAGGGGGAGGCAATCTGGTCTATTCCCAGAGGATTACTGAATCGTAAAATGATTAGTCTTGCAGAGAATGATGGAGTCAATTTCAGATTTAATGAAAAAGTTTGGGATATTGATTTACCCGATGCCAGATTATATACCGGAGCAACAGAAAAAGGTAAATGGAAATCTTATAATTATGATATTGTGTTCGGGTGTGATGGAGCATTTTCCAGAATTCGCCACAAAATGCAACGCAGAAGCCGATTTGACTATTCACAAGAGTTCATAGAGGTTGGATATAAAGAACTGACTATTCCACCTAATGATGATGGGACGCATAAACTTGAGAAAAATTCCTTTCATATCTGGCCCAGAGGTAATTTTATGTTTATTGCCATGCCTAATTTGGATGGTAGTTTTACATGTACATTATTTTTGCCCTTTGAAGGTGATATATCTTTTGAAAACATTAAAACCAAAACCCAGGCTAATGATTTTTTCAAAACCTATTTTCCTGATGTAATAAAGGAAATAGACAATCTTACTGAAGACTTTTTTAAAAACCCAACCAGTGCAATGGTTACAATGAAGTGTTACCCTTGGACTTATTGGGATAAGGTAGCTCTTGTGGGTGATTCTGCCCATGCTATTGTTCCTTTTTACGGACAAGGCATGAATGCGGGTTTTGAAGATATTTATATTTTAAATGGATTAATGTCTGAATATGGCGATGATTGGGAGCATATTTTTCAGGTGTATCAGAAGAAAAGAAAACCCAATGCAGATGCTATTGCTGAATTGAGCTATAGAAACTTTATTGAAATGAGTAGCAAAACAGCTGACCCACTTTTTTTATTACAAAAGAAAATTGAAAAACATTTTGCGAAAAATCATCCGGGCAAATGGATCCCGGTTTATTCAAGGGTTACATTCTCTGATCAGCCTTATTCAGATGCATTAGCCATAGGCGATAAGCAGGAAAGAATTATGAAACAGATTATGCAAATTCCAAGTATTGAGTTAAATTGGGATAGCATGGAAATAGAAGAGAAGATGTTAGAGTTACTTAATAAAAATTGAACTACTGGTATATTTATCTGTTTTCATTTCTGTCCTTCATATTGGCATTTGGTCCATTAGATCAAAAACATCATTTGCTTCCACATTATACTTCTTCCTGAGATTCATACCACCATCTTTTCCAATTAAATAATACCTTGAAATTCACCATAAGTTACATTATCGGGATTTATATTGGTTATCATTCTATCCCTATCCAAAACTTCCTTACCGCTGCAAACAAAAAGAACTAATTCTCTTTCCTTCATTTTGCTATATTCGGCATTAAACTTACTGAGTTGCAAGTTTCTAGTATGAAGATCATGCTTCGTATCAATTAAAAGAAGAATTCGTTTTTTCTACTTAAATTCCGTCAACTCCTGTAAAAACGTCCTATTTAATTGCAACATTAAAACTAATAGTACTATGTATCTTAGATTAAACATATTTATATATAGGGCAAAAAAAAACCACCTAATTAGAGGTGGTTTTAAGAAAATATTTGAATCTATTAAATCTTTGCAAACATCTTATGCATCTTCGCCTGTTCTTCTTCAGCCAGGGCAGGGTCTACCAGAATTCTGCCGCTATGTTCATCAGTTATAATCTTTTTTCTGGAAGCAATTTCTACCTGTACCTGAGGAGGTATTGTAAAGAAAGATCCACCTGAAGCACCTCTTTCAATCGGTACAACTGCCAGGCCGTTTTTAACGTTATTTCGGATTCGTTTGTAAGCTTGGACTAATCTATCTTCAATTTGCTTTTCAAATTTTTCAGATTTGGCCAAAAGTGCTTTTTCCTCCTTATCGGTTTCGGCAAGAATTGCGTCTAATTCACTTTTCTTGTGTTTTAAGTGAACCTCACGTTCTGTAAGTCTTTCTTTGGTCTCACTAATTACTTCCTTTTTTTGCTCAATTTGAACCTTAAATTCTTTAATGTTTTTATCAGCTAATTGTATTTCCAATTCCTGAAATTCAACTTCTTTAGCAAGTGAATTGAACTCTCTGCTGTTTCTTACATTTTTTTGCTGATCAGCATATTTTTTTATCAGTACTTTGGCTTCTTCAATTAAATTCTTTTTAGCTCCGATTTCATAATTTATTGTTTCCAAATCGGTCTTTAACTTATCCATCCTTGTTTTTAAACCAAGTACGTCGTCTTCAAGATCTTCAACTTCAAGAGGTAATTCACCACGTACATTTCTAATTTCATCAACTCTGGAATCTATTAATTGCAAATCGTATAATGCTCTTAATTTGTCCTCCACGGTTGTTTCTACTTTTGTTGCCATATTTAATAATACTTGATAGGATTTGTAATACTCTCCGATAAAGAGATTGCAAAATTAGGCATTTTTTTTGTAAGATAGTCTACCAATAAATTTTTTGTAAACTGCTCCGTTTCATAGTGCCCTATATCTGCAAGAAGGATGTTGTTTTCAGCTTCGAAAAACTGATGATATTTTATGTCCGATGTAATAAAAATATCTGCACCAGATTTTTTTGCGGCGCTAATAGCGAAGGCACCGCTACCACCTAAAACTGCCACTTTGCGAATTTTTTTACCTAAATAGTCCGAGTGCCTTATGCAGGACACATTCATTTTATTTTTTATGATATTAAGAAAATCTTTTTCAGTTTGAGGTAATTTCAATTCACCTATCATCCCCATACCAATTTGGGAATCAACATTGTCTAAGGTGCTTATTTCATAAGCTACCTCTTCATATAGATGATGTTCAAATAGAGCGGCCAAAACACTTTTTTCTTTGCTTTTAGTAAAAATAACATTGATCTGAGTTTCTTCTTCGAAATGCAGTTCTCCTTTTTTTCCCTTTACCGGATTTGCATTTCTGCCAGCTTTATAGCTACCTGTGCCATCTACAGTAAAGCTGCACTCACTATAATTTCCTATTCTTCCTGCCCCAGCTTTAAACAGACCATCCAATAAAACTTTAGAATGCGTTCTAGGCACATAAGTGGTTAATTTTTTTATGGTTCCTTGTTGAGGGATTAAAATCCGTGTGTTTTGTACCTCCAATACTTCACAGATTTTAGCATTAACACCTTCTATTGAATTGTCCAGGGCTGTGTGCAGGCAATAAATGGATATATTGTTTTGAACGGCCTTTATAACGGCACGCTCAATATAATTAGAACCAGTAAGGCTCTTAAGACCTTTAAATAATATAGGATGAAAACTTATGATCAGATTGCATGATTTGTCAATTGCTTCATCGATTACATTTTCGAGTGAATCAATAGCAACAAGAATATTAGTTATATTCATGTCCAGATCTCCTACAAGAAGCCCAACATTATCAAAATCCTCTGCGTATTCCAGAGGGGCCAATTCTTCAAGTATTTCAGCAACATCTTTAACCTTCATATTTATAATCTTATGGCTATTAAAACAAGCCTTGTCCATTAATAGTATGTATGATTAAGCCTAAATAATCTTTTAGGTAATCTTTAGGCTTATGGAATTTAATCTCGTTTAGCATTAATCTTAAACAAATTAAAATTAATACAATTGGGTATAATTAATACTATGTTTTAAGGCTGTATGCGTGCATCAAAGATAAAATATTATATTTTCGTTCCTATGCAACTGCTAAGAATTCTAGCCTTCCCATTTTCGTTGATCTATGCCCTCGCGGTATATTTTAGGAATGTTTTATATGATTCGGGTATTTTACAATCCACAGAGTTTAAAACCCCAATTGTAAGTGTGGGAAACCTAAGTACAGGTGGTACAGGAAAGACACCAATGATAGAATGGCTTTTGAATCATTTATCAGCAGGCTCAAAGTTTGCAGTTTTGAGCAGGGGATACAAAAGAAAAACCAGAGGGTTTGTTTTGGCCCTGCCAACAAGTACTGCTGAAGAAATTGGAGATGAGCCCTTGCAGATATATTCTAAATTTCCTGAGGTTTCAGTAGCAGTAGATGCAAATAGAATCAGAGGAATTAAACAGCTTGTGACCTTAAAGCATCCAAACCTTATACTCTTAGATGACGCATACCAACATAGAAAAGTAAAGCCAATATTTTCAATTTTATTGACATCCTACGGAAATTTATACACCAATGACTGGTATTTGCCCACTGGAAATTTAAGAGACAGCAAAAGTTCATCTACACGCGCAGATCTAATTGTTGTGACCAAATGTCCCCCAGATTTGGATGATGAAAGTCAATTGAGAATTACGAGGGAACTGAATCCTGGAAAAGATCAAAAGGTATTATTCTGCACTTTAGAATATGACATTGATTTAAAAGGAAAAAAGGAGCGATTGGCCCTCGAAAATCTACAAAATAAAGAAGTTAGCCTGGTAACAGGAATTGCGAATCCCAAACCTTTGATTGATTATCTAAGAACGGTGGAGATTACTTTTAATCACCATCAATATATGGATCATCATTATTTTTCCGGGAAAGAGATTGATTTTTTTAATTCCAAACCTTTAATACTAACAACTGAGAAGGACTATATGCGGTTGAAGGATAGAGTAGATAATCTTTTCTATATATCTGTCCAGCATAGATTTTTGGGTGAAGGAGAGGAAGTTATTATTAAAAGCCTTGAAAAATTAGGATACTGATTTCTTTAATTTATATTCAAGGATGTTTTCACCAATTTTTTGATAAAACACTTCCGGTTTAAAAGGTTTAGTAACCACGTCATTACAACCTGCTGCATAGAAACTTTCTAAACTGTCATCTAATGATATTGCTGTAAGCGCTATAATTGGTGTGTCAGCATCAAATTTTCTAATCTCAATAGTAGCTTCAACCCCACTTATTCCGGGCATATGTATATCCATTAGTATGCCATCATATTGACTTGTATTGGCCATTTCTACTGCTGTGTTTCCGTTTCCGGCAATTTCACAGCTAATACCCCTTTTATTCAACATCTTTTTGGTTATTACCTGATTTATCTTATTGTCTTCAACAACAAGTACATGAAGGCCATTTAAATCATAATCTTTATGGGTTATCTCAAAAGGAATGTCATCTACAATACTATCTTTACTTTTAAGGTCTAATTCAAAGAAAAATGAACTACCCTGGCCCAAAGTACTTTTAAGCTGTATTTTACTGTTAAATAGACCTAACAGACTCTTTACAATAGTAAGACCAAGTCCAGTACCTCCATATTCCCTGTTAATTTGAATTGAGCCTTGCTCAAAACTATCGAAGATATTTTGTTGTTGTTCAGTTGAAATACCTATGCCATTATCCTTGACCTCAAAATATATAGTGACTTCTTCCTTCTCCTTTTTCAGGAGTTTGGCTATTACATTCACTTCTCCATTTTTGGTAAATTTTAAAGAATTGCCAACAAGGTTCATAAATATCTGTGATAATTTTAGGGGGTCACTCATTAAATTTTTAGGAATTTCCTCGTCGTAAACTAAGGTAATTTTAGTTTTATTTTCCTTAGCACTTTGCTGTAAGGAGCTTATAACTTCGGCAAGTACTTTTTTCAGATTAAATTCCATTTTTAAGGGCTCCAATTTGTCCGCATCTATTTTATTTATTTGCAGTATATCATTTATAAAATTTAATAAATAATCGCCAGAAAATTTTAGAGACTTTAGATGCTCTTTTTGATTTTCAGTTGGGTTCTCTTCCAATAATAGGTGTGCCAAACCAGTAACGGCATATAGCGGTGTTCTTAATTCATGACTCACTGTGGATAGAAAGTTAGTTTTGGCTTCCATGGCCTGTACCGCAGCATCTCTGGCAGTTTGTAGCTCTCTGTTTTTGGTCTGCAGAAGATCATTGGTCTTTAATTTAATCTGATTGTTCCTGAATAATGATACTGCCAATAAAGAAATAATAGTTAAAAAAGCCGAGGTTAGGATAGCGGTAATTTCCGATCTGTTCCGGGATTCATTTAATTCCTCTATTTGAGTGTCCTGACGTTTTATTTCTTCCGACATAAATTCAAATTGAATCCTATCTGCCGTTTTGGCTTCCGCCTTAATTTTTTCTATGGTGAAAACAGAATCTTTTAGGTTTAAAAGATTCCTGTTATGTACAAGAGAGAGATCGTATTTTTTTCTTTTTTCATAAGCCTGCCCCAATATTTCATTGGCTTCAAATACCTCTTTGGAGAAGTTATTTGCCTCAGCGATTTCTAATGCACTAATCCCACTTTTAATACTCTCATCATAATCTTGAGTTTTAAGATATAATCTTGCTAATCCCAAGTGTGATTTTACCATTAGGGATTCTTTTTCAAATACATCATTATTTACTACAAGGGAATTAAAATTTAATGCTGCACTATCATATTTTTCTATGCTGAGGTATATATTGGCCTCTAATAGTAATATGTTGTTGAGAAGATTACGGTCATTACTAAGCTGTTTAGATTCATTTAGCATGAAAATGGCCTGAAAGTTATTACCGCTGTCATAGAGTAAAATAGATTCAATGTATTTGTGAACAGCAAGGCCATATGGATACTCCAGATCGTTCAGCAGAACTGTCGCACGATCCCAATAAAAAAGGGTAGTTTCTCTTTTATCCAGTTCCATGTAAAGCAATGCAAATTTGTGATAACAATCCACAAGGGCTTTTTCATTTTCTGTTTCTTCCGCCAAAGCAGCAGCTTTGTCTAAGGATTCCAGTGCAAGATTTATTTTATTCTGGTTTTTATAAATTCTGGTTTCATTAAAAAAAGTTTCTAAACCATTTACCTGATTTGCTCGCTCTTGGGCCAAGACAATAGGGAAGTAAGACAAGAATATCAATAAGAACAATGCCTTGGAAATTATTATATGTTGTAAAAAGAATCTCAAATGACTTTTATTTAGCAAAGAAGTTAATAAAGCGCATAATTCTTTTGCTGCACTCTAATTACTTTTTGATTTTTAGAAATTAATGTTTATTAAACCTCACCTTTGAATTAAACGTCTAGGATAATTAACTATTGTTTATTTGAACAGAAACTATAGGTTCTTTTCTATAAAAAGGACTGTTTTTTTTGTTCATTTTGGGAAAATATTTTAAAAGTATCATTTAATTAATGAATAATCAATGCATTTTTAACATAAAATATTACAGTTAAGCCCTTAGTTAATGGTTGGATATTCCTGTTAAAACTTTAATTCTACTCAAGAAATCTTTGTAATACAGAATGTCTATAAACTTTTTAATGAATATGTTTATGTGCTTTGTACGAAGACCTAACCAAAGCTCCACTCTCAACATGTCTGAATCCCATGTTAAGCCCTAATTCCTCGTACCTGGCAAATTGTTCAGGTAAAATAAATTCTTTTACAGGCAAGTGCCTTTTAGAAGGTTGAAGGTATTGTCCAATAGTAACTATATCAACCTTAGCATTTCTAAGATCTTCCATGGTTTCAATAACTTCAGATTCAAGTTCTCCCAGACCCAACATAATTCCAGATTTGGTTCGTTTAACACCCTGTTCTTTCAGGTAATGGAGTACATTTAGGCTACGCTCATATTTTGCCTGTATCCTAACCTCCCGGGTAAGTCTTTTTACAGTTTCCATATTGTGAGAAACAACTTCAGGAGCAACTTCTACAATACGATCCAAATGAATTCCAAGCCCTTGAAAGTCAGGAATAAGGGTTTCCAATGTAGTATTCGGATTCATTCTTCTAATAGACTTTACGGTCTCCGACCATATAATAGAACCCATATCTTTTAGATCATCCCTGTCTACAGAAGTAATTACCGCATGCTTGATTCCCATAATTTTAATGGAACGAGCTACTTTTTCAGGTTCTTCCCAATCCACATTCTCAGGCCGGCCAGTTTTCACACCACAAAACCCACAGGACCTCGTACAGATATTACCTAAAATCATAAAAGTAGCTGTACCCTCTCCCCAACATTCCCCCATATTGGGACAACTACCCGATGTACATATGGTATGCAAATCGTATTTATCAACCAGACTTCTAAGTTGGGTATATTTTTTCCCAGTTGGCAATTTAACTCTTAACCATTTTGGTTTGCCTTTAGGCGGTTCTATATGGGAAATAGTTTCAATGCTCATAGAAAAATTTTAAACAAATATACGACCAAATAGAAAAACAAAAGCTATTGGCCATGGGTTCAACTTTTAACCAAAAACCTAATTAAAAAAAAACTATCAGTTGCTTTTGATGATTTCTGCTAATAATTTTTTTGCCCGTAGCAATTTTACCTTAACATTATTTACTGGTTCCCTTAATTCTTTGGCAATTTCTGTATAGGATAGTTCATTAAAATACCGAAGATTAATAACTTTTTGATAATGTGGCTTCAATTGTTTAATATTTTGAAGAAGCTTTGTGAGATTCTGATCTGTGATTAATTGATCTTCGGCGGTAGGTGCATCATCAAGAACCTTTTTTATGGCCTCATTATTACGGCTATCAGTACCATCAAGAACATTCCTTTTTCTTTTTCTAATGAGGTCTACATGCAAATTTTTTGAAATAGTGATCAGCCATGTTTTAAACTCATAAGCCGAGTCATAAGAATCTAATTTGTCGAAAGCCCTGGAAAATGTTTGTATTGTTATATCCTCGGCATCATTTTCATTTTTAGTCCGAATTAATTGAAAACCATATACATCATTCCAGAATGTGTCAAGTAAACTACTAAAGGCAATCTGATTACCAGCTATAGCCTGTTCAATAGTACTCTGGAGTTTCAAGTCAGTTTTATCCAAACCCTGCTTTTTAATAAATCTAAAGGTAAGTTATAAGTTATCGTGATTTTGCGGATGCCTCTTTTCTGCAATCCTGTTCATCGGGAAGTTTACCACAAAAACCGCAGGCCTCTCCACCGTTATTAAGATAAGGATTTTGACTAGCGCAAGTGCCGGCAAACTTACCATCTTTTTTAGACCATATTTTAATTGCGATGCCAGCGAATGCCAGGGCAAGAAGACCTATAGTAAGTAAAATCAACTTCATAAAGAAAATTTTCACAAAGATACAAAAATAAAGCCCCTAAAAGGGGCTTATATAATCTACAAAACATTTGTTACTCAATAAGAAATATTGGCTACAATATTCTTGACGGTAGGAGTGTCATTTCCGCCCTGAGGCTCTATAGTTATGTAACCTACTGCATTTTCAGCATAGGGTAGGGGTCTGAGGCGATCTTTATCGTCAACATTCTTAATTACCCCCAGATTGACCATTTCACCATTAACTTCAGCCCACATTTGATAGCATTGGTTGTCAGGTAAATTAGGTAAACTCCTAACATTAATATAGGATAGCTTTTTAACAGGGTTAATATAGGCCACGGCTTTCAATTCCTTTGCCTTTTTATTCCCATTTACTGCATATTTTTTGGTCTGAGGATTATTTAGAACTATAAACTGGTTTCTTACATCTTCCAGTTGCTCTTTCATATCTTCTTCCAAGGTTCTGATCCTATTATTTACAATGACATTTTCATCTTGCAAACTTTGGTTTTGATTCCAAAAGAAATAAGATGATCCGGCAAAAAGTAAAGCTGCTATACTTGCAGCAATAGCATATCTTTGAAACTTTCTTCTACCAGTATTCTGTGCCTTAATTCTACTTAGAATCTTGGTCTTAAGACCTTCCGGTGTTTTAAGGGCATGTAATTTTGCAAATGTTTCAAGATTAGCTTGTAACTCATCATAGATTTTTCTAACTTCAGGATACATAGCTATATATCGCTCCACTTGCATTGATTCCTCTAGAGAAGTCGTTCCCAAAAGATACTTTTCAAGTAAATCAGTATCTAAAAATATTCGTATTTTATCTTTCATGACATTAAAATTATAAGGGGCAAAAGTATCATAGAGTTTCCATAAATCTTTTTAAGTTCTCTAAGTCCAATTTTTAACCTGGATTTGATAGTTCCCAGCGGAATATTTAATTCATCACTGGCCTCCTGCTGTGTCATTCCCTGAAAAAACAAGGCATCCAACACCACATGATATTTATGTTCTATCTTCTCCATGTTCTCTTTGACGTCCATGAACTCGGGTCTGATACTGTCTACTCCTAGATTATATACGTCCGAAACATCAATTTGGATTTCTTTATCGGATTTAGTGTTTACGCTACGTAACTTGTCAATGGCTGTGTTTCTTGTAATTCTGAAGAGCCAGGTAAATAATTTTGCTTTCGAAGAATCATAAGAGTCAGATTTTTTCCAGATCTTCACAAAACTCTCCTGCAATACATCCTGTGCCAGTTCGGAATCTCTGACTACTTTGAATGCAACCCCGTAAAGTGTATCACCATAATGTTCATAAAGCAATGAAATAGCCTTTTCATTGCGCTCGTGCAACAATTCAACAATATGTTTTTCAAGTAGTGAGCTCATATTAGGTAAACGCCATCAAATAATTCGCAAAGAAAGCATCCAAAATATTATTCTGACCCGTATATAGTGTAAACGCTAAATTATAAAATTGATTGTTAAGAAAGCGTTTTCTCAATTTTAATTAGATAAATGTGCAACTGGTTATTGTACATTTAATTTTTGGTTAGTT
>CAZHWD010000070.1:0-3600 GCA_964536335.1 uncultured Eudoraea sp.
GGGGTATTTAAAAGATTGGTATTGAGCAAAAGGATTAAGCCCAGCAAACCAGAGATAACAGAACCCAGGGTGAAGAGAGAAATATTCCTGTAACGCCGAGATTTCTTTGGCTCTATCTTTCGATATGAAAGGGTGTCCGGATCGTAATAGTATTTTACCTTAGACATGTATGGATTTTATCCTATTTTTGTGCTTTCGTCTTATCAAAACAAACAAATATAAAAATTGTTTTGCACAAACAGTTAAAATTAATAAAACCTTGCCAATTTAGATGACTTCCAAGGAAATAAGAGCAAAATTTTTAGATTTTTTTAAGGAAAAAAGCCACAAAATTGTCCCTTCTGCACCTATGGTCATCAAGGATGACCCTACCTTGATGTTTACCAATGCCGGAATGAATCAGTTCAAGGAGTTCTTTTTAGGCAATTCAGCCATAAAAAATCCAAGGATTGCAGATACACAAAAGTGCCTTCGTGTGAGTGGTAAACACAACGATCTGGAAGAAGTTGGTAAAGACACTTACCATCATACCATGTTTGAAATGCTTGGAAATTGGAGCTTTGGAGATTATTTCAAAGAAGAAGCCATAAACTGGGCATGGGAATTCCTTACCAAGGTTTGTAAAATTGATAAGAATAGCCTTTATGTCTCTGTATTTGAGGGGAGTTTAGATTCTGACAAACTGGAAATGGACATGGAAGCTTTCAATTTGTGGAAAAGCATTGTTCCAGAAGACAGAATTATTAAGGGAGATAAAAAGGATAATTTTTGGGAAATGGGAGAGCAGGGACCATGCGGTCCTTCTTCGGAAATACATGTAGATATACGTTCTAAAGAAGAAAAGGAAAAGATTGACGGTGCATCATTGGTAAACAAGGATCACCCTGAGGTAGTGGAGATTTGGAACCTGGTTTTTATCCAATACAATAGAAAAACAAATGGTACCCTGGAACCTCTTCCTGAAAAACACGTGGATACCGGAATGGGTTTTGAACGTCTATGTATGGTGCTACAAGGGGTTCAATCTAATTATGATACTGATATTTTTACACCCCTAATCAGGGAAATTGAAACAATTACAAATACTACCTACGGAAAGAACGAAGAAACAGATATTGCCATTCGTGTTATTGCCGATCATGTTAGGGCGGTGGCCTTCTCTATAGCGGACGGACAATTACCCAGTAATACAGGGGCCGGTTATGTGATTCGTAGAATTTTGAGGCGAGCTGTTCGCTATGGATTTACCTTTTTGGATACAAAAGATCCTTTTATGTTCCGTTTGATAGGGTCTTTAGGATCTATCCTCGGAGATACATATACAGAGTTAATAGACTTTCGAAATGGTATCGAAAATGTAATTCGCGAAGAAGAGTCTTCTTTTCTTAAAACCTTAGAACAAGGCTTATTTTTATTAGATAATGTTCTGGAGAATGCTAAGGAAAAGGTAATTGATGGCAGAAAAGCTTTTGAGCTTTACGACACTTTTGGATTTCCTATAGACCTTACGGAATTGATTCTTAGTGAAAAAGGTTTTGAATTAGATAAGGCAGGTTTTGAGATGGCTATGAAAGAACAAAAAAATCGTTCAAAAGCAGCCTCAGAAATATCTAAAGAAGACTGGACGATTCTCATGGATGATGCAGTACAAGAGTTTGTTGGCTATGATATTCTTGAAACCCAAGTGAAATTGGTTAAGTATAGAAAAGTAATATCTAAAAAAGAAGGTACTCTTTTTCAAATGGTATTCAACCTAACCCCATTTTATCCAGAAGGAGGGGGGCAGGCTGGTGATAAAGGTTATTTGGAAGGTTCTAATGGCGATGTGGTTTATATCATTGACACCAAAAAGGAGAATAATGAAATTCTACATTTTTCAAAAAATCTACCCATACATCCTAGCGAAACTATGAGTGCTGCAGTGGATAGTCTTTATCGGGAAAGAATATCTAATAATCATTCTGCGACTCATTTGCTTCACCAGGGTTTAAGACAAATACTAGGAAATCATGTGGAGCAAAAGGGATCTGCTGTACTTGCTGATTATTTGCGATTTGATTTTTCTCATTTCACCAAAATGACAGAAGAAGAACTTGGCGAGGTTGAGGATTTTGTAAATGCGAGGATTTCTGCTCAGATTCCCTTGGAAGAAAAACGCAATGTGCCACTAAAAAAAGCCATGGATGAAGGTGCTATAGCCCTTTTTGGCGAGAAGTACGGAGATACGGTACGGAGTGTACGCTTTGGTAATTCCATTGAACTTTGCGGAGGGACGCATGTAAAAAATACCAGCTCTATATGGCATTTTAAAATAGTTTCCGAAGGGGCTATTGCAGCCGGAATAAGAAGAATAGAAGCTATTACAGGAAATGCCGTAAGAAAGTCTTATGAAAAGAATGATAAAGTCTTGCAAGAAATGCACGATCAATTAAAAGGGGCCAAAGATCCTTTAAAGGCTCTGATATCATTGCAAGCTGAAAATACAAAACTCAAGAAGGAAGTAGCTTCTTTGATTAAAGAGAAAGCAAGTGACTTAAAGCAAAGTTTGGCAAAGTTTATTGAGGAGGTAAATGGAGTGCAATTTTTAGCCAAACAGGTAGATCTCAATGCTGCAGGACTCAAAGACCTTGCCTTTGAATTGGGGCAGAATAGACAGGATTTATTTCTTTTATTGGCGGCGGAGCAGCACGGAAAAGTGACCTTATCCTGTTATATTTCGAAAGAACTGGTTGGGTTAAGAAACCTCAATGCAGGACAGATTGTACGAGAATTAGGGAAATTTATTGATGGAGGAGGAGGGGGCCAGCCATTCTTTGCTACAGCCGGAGGTAAAAATCCAAAAGGGATTCCCCTGGCATTGGAAAAAGCAAAGGAGTACCTAAAATAAAAAAGATGCGACTTTTTAAACCCACAACAATTAATTGGAAATATATAATAGGTGAGATCTTATTGATATTCTTCGGAATTAGTCTGGCTATTTGGTTTAACAACTGGAATGCCTCGAATACTATTAATGAGAATAAAAGGATCGCCATAGCTAAAATAGAAGAAGAGATCCAAAATAATTTAAACGAATTGCAAATTTCAAGGGAAGTAAATCTTAAAATTCCAAAGGCAATTGAAGCTTATGAAGAAATCGTACCTGATTCTTATGGACTGGCGGTGTCCAGCGTTTCTAAAATGAAAAACTTTCAGGAAAACTTTCCGGAATTTTTTATAATAAAAGATTCTGTACGAATCAATGACACTTTATATAGGTATATTGGGAATACCAGAATTAATTTAGACCTAACTGCATTATCACAAATTGCATGGGAAACTTCTAGAAATAAGGGAATAACCAATGAATTTGGTTATGATTGTCTCTATGGTCTGGAAAGCATGTACAATATTCAACAATTGGTTCAAAATGAAATGAATAAGGCGGCAGAGGCTTTACAAAATCAGGAAATTGAGCGTCTGAACCGCATTCTTGGATTTGTACATCAGCTAGATGAACAATTAGAAGATGCTTATAATTTAATGTTAAAGAATATTGCTGATTGCATGTAACCATACAAAACAGACAATATGAAACTTCAAACAATAGTTCCTTTACAT
>CAZHWD010000071.1:0-15580 GCA_964536335.1 uncultured Eudoraea sp.
CTGGGTAAAACCTTTGGTCGATTCATCGGCTGCTTCATCCTGAAGCATAATTGTAGCCGTGGCTACGGTTGCAGATAAATTAGAAACTATTGCGTTCGCTTTCGCGCTTACTGTATTTGTGCTTAGAACAAATAACCCGGCGATGGCCAGGATCGAGAATAATCTTTTCATTTCTTTCAAACTTAAATTTAGTTAGTTAATAGGGTTAAAGATAAAAAAAAAATACAATTAAAAAATTAAAACTTCATACTATTAGAAGGCTGATGCAAATGAATTTGTCAATTCCATCTTATTAGGAACAAAAAAGTTGAATTTATCTTCTTTATAAGTAGGAATAAAATACCAAATTCTTGTTTATGGCAGAGAGGAAGGGATTCGAACCCTCGATACACTTTTGATGTATACACACTTTCCAGGCGTGCGCCTTCGACCACTCGGCCACCTCTCTATACTGTAAATTACAGGGCGAGCAATTAACAAAAAAAAATTGGTTTAAAAAACTTTAACCACTTAATTTTCGGTCAATTCTCCTCTAAGTGAAGTTTCAAAAATTGTTCTGAAAGATTTATGTGAAACACCGCTACCTAATAGGTACATAATTTTAGTAATTGCCGCTTCGGAGGTGATATCAGCTCCATCGATAAGTTGTAATTTCTTAAGCTCTTCACTCGTACTATATCTGCCCATAATTACTGAACCCCCCGAACATTGGGTTACATTTACAATATGCAATCCATTCTTTATAGCTTCTTTTAGATCTGATAACAACCAATTATCGGTAGGCGCATTGCCTGCACCATAGGTTTCAAAAACCAAGGCCTTTAAGTTTGGTATGTTCAATATCCCCTGTAGCAATTCCCGACCAAAACCTGGAAAAATTTTAAATATTGCAACATTGGTGTCCATATTTTTATGGACCGTTAACTTCTTATTCTTTTTATTTTTTAAAAGATAATTTTGATTGATCTTTAAATGAACTCCTGATTCTGCCAAAGCAGGAAAGTTTAATGATGTGAATGCTTCAAAGTGCTCCGCATTAATTTTGGTTGTTCGGTTCGCGCGGTATAATTTGTATTCAAAATAAAGGCATACCTCCTGAACTACCGCTTGGTTATTTTCTTGTAAGGCTGCTATTTGAATAGAAGTGATTAGATTTTCCTTGGCATCTGTGCGAAGATCACCAATAGGTAATTGTGAACCGGTAAAAATCACGGGTTTAGATAGGTTTTCGAGCATATAACTCAAAGCAGATGAAGAATAGCTCATTGTATCACTACCCTGAAGTACAACAAAGCCGTCAAATTTATCGTAATGCTTCTCAATTATCGTAGCTATAGAAACCCAATGTGATGGGTTCATATTCGAAGAATCTATCGGAATTTTAAATGATGTACTTTCAATTTTGCATTCCAATTGATTTAATTCCGGGATATTACTGATTAACTTTTTAAAATCAAAAGCTCTTAAACTTCCTGAAGGGTAGTCCTTGACCATTCCTATAGTACCTCCAGTATAGATGAGTAGTATGCTAACTTTTTTGCTCATTTAGCAAAGTAATTTTTTGTTTATACTATTCTAGAATAAATGCTTTAAAAACCAAAAAAAGCACTATACCCCAAATACCTCTTTTGAATTCTGTGTTGTAATATCGGCAATCATCTTTTCATCCAGACCATAGATCTGTGAGAGTTTTTTTAATACCTGCAGTAAATATACACTTTCATTGCGTTTACCTCTAAAAGGTACAGGGGCTAGATAAGGACTATCTGTTTCCAAAACAATATGATTTAAGTCAATCTTATTTAAAAATGTATCAATTTTTCCATTTTTAAAGGTAACTACCCCTCCTATTCCCAGCTTCATATTATAACCTAATGCCCTTTTGGCTTGTTCTTCACTCCCGGTAAAACAGTGAAATATTCCAAAAAGATCTTCTGCTTTTTCCTCCTCGAGCACCTCAAAAATTTCGTCGAAAGAATCTCTGCAATGAATTACTATAGGTAAGCTATACTTTTTCGCCAGTTGTATTTGGAATTTAAAAGCCTCCTGTTGTTCATTCAAATAAGTCTTGTCCCAATAGAGATCTATTCCTATTTCGCCTACGGCATAGAAATGCCTTTTTGATAGCATATGTTCAACATGCATGAGCTCTTCTTTAAAATTCTCTTTTACATGAGTTGGGTGTAAACCCATCATCAGAAATATGTTATTGGGGTATTGAATTTCAAGATCCAACATTGATTTAGTATAGGTAGAATCAATAGACGGAATGAAAAAACGTTCAATTCCCCGATCAATAGCATTTTGTATAACCTTATCCCTGTCCTCATCAAAGGATTCACTATATAAATGTGTATGTGTATCTGTAATAATCATAGAGCAAAAATAGAATTATCTTTGTCATAAAACATATTAGATGCTCAATCTGAAAAAAGTTTTAAAGAATAAAGGATATTCTAAAATTCCCCTGATTCTAAGCGGCACCAATCATTTAGAGATTAATGCCAGTATAAATGGAATAACCGGACGTTTTATTTTAGATACAGGTGCATCGAATACCTGTGTAGGGGTTGATAAAGCCAGTTATTTCAAACTTGTTTCAAAGGACTCTAAAATCAAAGCAGCTGGTGCTGGAGCTACCGATATGGAAACACTGGTTTCAACAAAAAATAAAATTGAAATTGGAGGTTGGAAAAAAGAAAAGCAAAAGATAGTTGTTTTTGACCTGGTGCATGTAAATGAAGCACTCAAAGCACACCAGTCTCTACCGGTTGACGGGATAATAGGGGCAGATATTCTTATAAAATGTAAGGCTGTGATTGATTATGCCTCCAGGAATTTATTTTTAAAAAATAAAAAATAACTTTTGTGTTTTGCTACCCTTAATTTATCTACAACTCAAGCGATTTTTCCGGAGATCCTTCCATCAAAAATTCCACAGGGTTTTCCAAAGCTTCTTTTACTGCAACCAAAAATCCTACAGATTCTTTTCCATCAATAATTCTATGATCATAAGATAGAGCAACGTACATTATTGGCGCAATAACTATATTTCCTTCCTTAACCACAGGTCGTTCTACGATATTATGCATCCCGAGAATTCCGCTTTGCGGAGGATTTATTATTGGAGTTGATAACATTGAACCAAAAACCCCGCCATTAGAAATCGTAAAAGTTCCTCCTGTCATTTCGTCAACTGTAATCTGCCCATCACGGGCTCTTAATGCCAGGCGTTTCACCTCTGCTTCTATACCTCTAAAAGTAAGATTTTCGGCATTTCTTATAACAGGTACCATGAGACCTTTTGGCCCGGAAACGGCAATGCTTATATCGCAAAAATCAAAAGAGAGCATCTCTTTACCATCAATCATTGAATTTACAGTAGGGAACATTTCCAAAGCCCTTATCACGGCCTTAGTAAAAAACGACATGAATCCAAGACTTACATCATGTTTATCTTTAAAAATTTCTTTGTATTGTTTTCTCAAAGTAAAAACTGCCGACATGTCTACCTCATTAAATGTAGTAAGCATGGCTGTTTCATTTTTAGCGGCGACCAGACGTTCTGCCACTTTTCGTCTTAGCATAGAAAGTTTAGTCCTGCGCTCGCCCCGGCTACCTCCGGTAGGGCTACCCATTGAAGGTACAGATTTCACTGCATCTTCCTTGGTTATTCTACCTTCTTTTCCGGTTCCGTTTAAACTAGCGGGATCTACACCCTTCTCGTCAAGAATTTTTCTGGCAGCAGGTGAAGGCACGCCCTTAGCATAGGTTTCTTTTGCAACTTCTTTCCTGGCAGGTTTTTCCTGTTTAACAGTAACTTCCGTTTTATCAACCTTTTTTTCTTCGGATATTACAGCACTATCTATTGGCTTTTCGGCCTTTGTATCTATAAGACAGACCACTTCTCCAACGGCTACAGCATCTCCTTCTTCTGCTTTCAAGGTAATTATACCGCTCTCCTCAGCTGGTAATTCGAGGGTCGCTTTATCTGAATCTACCTCAGCAATTGCCTGGTCCTTCTCTACATAATCGCCATCACTAACTAGCCATTCTGCTATTTCAACTTCAGTAATGGATTCACCTGGAGATGGAACTTTCATTTCTAAAATCATGCCTTATACTTTTATAATGGTTTCTTTAATTACTATTACTAATAAAATCTTCTTTTACCGGAAGATAATCCAATCTAATCTCGCCATTGACCTCTATGCGGTCAAAATATAATTTGGCTCCTATTGAATCTTCCATTTCTGATGTGTTTTGTAAGCTTAAATGCAAGTGAGCTTCCGTTGAATTTCCAGAGTTACCACATTTAGCAAGGATTTCTCCCTTCCTTATGTCCTGCCCCTCCTCAACAACAATAGAACCTTTCATTAAATGGGCCAGAAGCACATACTCATCCCTATCAGTCTGCAAAACTATCGTATTTCCCGTAAGCTGCTGCGGGTTGGTTTCTCCCGGAATATTGTCTGGGACGCCATCAATAACTGTAACCACCCTGGCATCACAAGGAGCAAAGATATCTTCTCCAAAAGCAAAATAATTTTCATTAAGCAAAGGATCTCCAACATGAGAGGCACCATCTTTTACCTTCATGAGGTCATAGGCATATTGCTGTGACACCTCTTGCACATGATAATTCTGCGCTTCGGTAACTCCTCCCCAAAATACAAACCATTCCCCATTAAATGGTAAACTCATGAATGTTGTATTCCTTTCCAATATTGGGATCCCCAGCTGCTTTGGTATGGAGATTGACAAACCGGTTATCTTACTCTGAGGAGATAGTGTAACTGTCAAATCTGCTACTGATTTGTCAAAAACCACCCTATATACATGAGCGCCTTCACGAAGCGTATAAAACTGCATGGATATAATCTCCCCTGTTAGCCGGTTAACATTTTCTTCAAAGAAATTTCTGGTTTCAATATTGGTAAATGTATTTTTCATCCCGGCATCGTACAAATCGTAAATGCCATCATAATCCCCACTGTTAAACCTTTCAGCAAATACTAATACAAACCTTTCATAATTAGGTTGCTCATCCTGGGAGAATGAATTAAGAGAAAAGAATATCAATAAGAGAAGTACCGGTCTCATTCTTTCTTATATTCACTTTTAACAACCCGCCTTGTCATATTGTCTTTCGTTTTATCAAAGACATAATCTATTATCTGCTGTTGTCTTAATTTAGAACGAACGGCACTGCCCGCTGAAGGTGATGCATAAAATCGTCTTGATGCCACACGAAACTTTTGAGCCTCGCCATAATGAGTAAACATATGACTCCATGCTCCCATATTCCTGGGTTCTTCTTGAGCCCAGACCCAATCATCTGCTTTTTTATACTTATTTATGATAACGGTCATTTTTTGCTCGGGAACAGGAAATAACTGCTCAACTCGTACCAAAGCAACATCATCTCGTTTGTTTTCATTTTTAAATGCAAGCAAGTCATAATAGAATTTTCCCGTACAAAAGACCAAGCTTCTAATCTTATTGATTTCAGCACTGGCGTCATCAATTACTTCCTGAAAACCGCCGCTAGAAAATTCTTCAACACTAGAAACCGCTTTTGGGTGACGCAACAAACTTTTTGGTGTAAAAACAATCAATGGCTTTCTGAAATTGGCCTTCATCTGCCTCCTTAGTAAATGAAACATGTTAGCAGGAGTAGTACAATCTGCAACATACATATTGTCTCTTGCACATAATTGAAGGTACCTTTCCATTCTTGCTGATGAGTGTTCTGCTCCCTGTCCTTCATATCCGTGAGGTAAGAGCATTACCAGCCCATTCTGCAATTTCCATTTATCTTCTGCTGCTGAAATATACTGATCTATCATTATCTGGGCCCCATTACTAAAATCCCCAAACTGGGCCTCCCAAATAGTTAAAGTATTTGGACTGGCCATGGCATATCCATAATCAAAACCTACCACACCATATTCCGATAAAAGCGAATTATAAATCTGAAACCTTCCCTGATTATCATTAAGGTTGTTTAATAACATTATCTCTTCCTCACTTTCTTCTACCTTCATTACCGCGTGACGGTGCGAAAACGTTCCTCTTTCCACATCCTGTCCAGACATACGAACATCAAAACCCTCTTCTAATAGGGTTCCATAGGCGAGTAATTCTCCCATTGCCCAGTCAAGCTTGTCCGTTTCGAAGAACATTTTTTTTCGATCCCCAACGAGTTTTTCAACTTTACGTAAAAACTTCTTATCCTTGGGTAGTTGCGTAATTGTCTTTGCAATTTCGGTTAATTTTGCCTTATCATACGAAGTGTCGAAAGCATCCAACATTTCCCATTCGCGGACATTTTGAAAACCACTCCATTCATCCGCCATAAAAGGAGTAATAATGGTTTTATCCTCTTTTCTTGAATCTTCTAATTCTTCTTCTAAACTGTCTTTATACTCCTGTTCTAACCCTTTAACAAAATCTTTATTGATAATACCCTGGGCAATTAATTTTTCGGAATATATCTCTCTCGGATTCTTATGTTGGGCTATGGCTTTATACAATTTAGGTTGAGTAAAACGAGGCTCATCTCCTTCATTATGTCCATACTTTCTGTATCCTAATAAGTCAAGAAAAACATCACTTTCAAAACGCATTCTATATTCTAAAGCAAATAATGACGCATGGACTACTGCCTCTACATCATCAGCATTCACATGTAATACAGGGCTTAATGTAACTTTGCCAACATCCGTGCAATATGTGGAAGATCTCCCATCGAGGTAATTAGTTGTAAAACCAATTTGGTTGTTTACGACAATATGAATAGTGCCATTGGTTTTATAACCGTCTAATTGTGCCATCTGTACTACTTCATAAGCTATTCCCTGTCCAGCAATTGCGGCATCTCCGTGAACTACAATAGGTAAAACCTTAGAAAAATTTTCCGGATAATGTGTATCTTGTTTTGCCCGGCTAATACCTTCCACCACCGCACCAACGGTTTCCAGGTGCGAAGGGTTAGGTGCAATGTTCATATTAATTTTATTACCATTAACAGTCTTACGCTCAGAGGTCCACCCCAAATGATATTTTACATCCCCATCAAAAATTTCCTCTTCATAGTCCTTGCCGTCAAACTCACTAAAAATATCTTTGGCAGATTTTCCAAAAATATTAGTCAGAACGTTAAGTCTTCCTCTATGGGACATGCCCATGACAAATTGCTTTACTCCCATTTCTGCTGCTCTTTCTACAACAGCATCAATAGCAGGGATAAGTGATTCATTTCCCTCAAGCGAGAATCTTTTTTGACCCACATATTTCGTGTGTAAGAATGCCTCAAAAGATACAGCCTGATTAAGTTTTCGAAGTATATGTTTTTTTCGGTCTTTGTTGAAATTCGGGTGATTATCATTTACATTCAGCCATTCCTGAATCCAATTAACGCGTTCAGGCTTTCTTATATACATATACTCTACACCTATGGCATCACAATATATGCGTTGCAAATGGCTTATGATATCACCCAATTCTCTGGGACCTAAACCAATCACTTCACCTGCATTAAATACGGTGTTTAAGTCGTCTTGAGATAATCCAAAATTTTCTATTTCAAGTGTCGGTGTATATTTTCTTCTTTCTCTTACAGGATTGGTCTTGGTAAACAAATGGCCTCTGCTTCGGTAAGCATCAATTAATTTTACCACTTGAAATTCTTTGAACAAGGTCTCGGGAATCGATACGGATTTCCCATCAACAACCACAGATGATCCATTATGACCCTCAATACCTACTTCATCCAGGGCACTTTCCATTCCGAAATCAAATCCCTGGAAAAAAGCGCGCCAACTAGGTTCAACGCTGTCAGGATTTGTAAGGTACCTGTCATATAATTCTGCGAAGAAAGACGTATGTGCTGTATTTAAAAAGGAATATTTATCCATGTACGCCAATTCAAGATATTGTAAAAAATTAGATCAAAAATACAATAATTAATAGTTTATGAGTTTATATAGGTGTGTATTAATTGAAAATCATAGTTTATGGTGTTAAAACATTTATCCCGATACAAATATTTTGTTTTAATAGTAGTATTCTCCTTTATGAGTTTAACTTCTTTTGCACAGCAATTAAAGCCACAAAATGAGTTTTGGAGAAATGTAAGATATGGAGGTGCATTAGGCCTTGGTTTTGGAAGCGATAGCTTTAGTATCGCGGTTGCTCCAAGTGCCATTTATCAGGTAAGTGAGAAATTTGGCACCGGTTTAAGCTTGAACTTTGAATATTCCAAATTTGGAGATTCTGAATACACGGCTTATGGCGGAAGTATATTAAACTTTTTTAATCCTATCCCGGCAATTCAGTTATCAGCTGTACTTGAACAGTTAAGAGTTAGTACAAATAATAGTTCCGCTTCCATGTTGGTGGATGAAAATTATTGGAACACAGCGCTTTATTTGGGAATAGGATACAGTACCAGGAATGTTACTTTTGGCATACAATATGACGTGTTGTATAATGACAGAAGTATTTATGCCGATCCCTGGGTCCCTTTTATAAGAATGTATTTTTAAAATAGTATTCTCTGTTTCCTCTATTAGTACTGCTTTCTAAACCATACTTTTTGCCATACCCTTTTTAGTATGAGAAAGGTATAATGAATACTAATATTCTGTTCATGGAGCGTTGTAATTTTCCCCGCCGCAGTTTCAGGTAAATCCACTATGTACAGAAGATTCAAAAAATCTGAAAATTTTTCCTCAATAAGAAATTGAATATTTTTTTGAAGCAAATATTTAAGTTCTTCCGGATTGCTATCAGGTGGCAAATCAATAGTCAAATTAGCCAGACTAAAATCCTTTTTTAATTGCGATAAAAGGTCCTTATAAAGTTGATGCGATTGTGCATATTTTATAAGCTCTTCACTTTCTTTGAACTCTGGTATCATAAAGAAATTAACCTCTTTTTTTAAATCCAATTATCAGAATAAACAACTCCATTGATGAGTGCTAAGAAAAAGGTTTAATCTATTTTAACAAGTGAATCATTAAGAATTATTTTCTTATTCTTTGCTCCCAATCCCATGCAGATTTC
Organism: uncultured Eudoraea sp.; assembly: GCA_964536335.1. GTDB lineage: Bacteria > Bacteroidota > Bacteroidia > Flavobacteriales > Flavobacteriaceae > Eudoraea. The sequence continues at coordinate 9,070 of CAZHWD010000071.1, forward strand.
ATGGCCTGGTCTAAAGTAGAAACTGCTTTCCAACCTAAAATTTTATTTGCCTTTTTAGTATCCGCATATGCAGTAATTATATCACCTGACCGTCTTTCTACAATAGAATAATTAAGTTTCTTTTTGGAAATCCGTTCAAAACTAGAGATAACTTCAAAGACCGAACTTCCCTCACCTGTACCCACATTAAAGACTTCATAATTCTGTGGATTCTTCCCAGCCAAAAGTCGCTCTAAGGCTACCACATGGGCCTTTGCTAAATCAACTACATGAATATAATCTCTAATACAAGTACCATCAGGTGTTGGATAATCGTCACCAAAAACAGAGAGTTGTTCTCTTAAACCAACCCCGGTTTGTGTAATAAAGGGAACCAAATTTTGTGGAACACCAATGGGTAATTCTCCTATCTCCGCGCTGGGGTGGGCACCCATAGGATTAAAATATCTTAAGGAGATGGCCTGCAATTCCGGATTTACGTTACATGTATCTCTAATTATTTCCTCTCCAATCTGTTTTGTGTTACCATAGGGTGATTCGGCCTTTTTCACAGGAGCATCTTCCGTAATAGGCATTTGGTCTGCTTGTCCGTAAACAGTGCAAGACGAACTAAAAATAAAGCTCTGCCTCTTATTTGCGGTTATTTCCCGAAGCAGATATATAAGAGTATTTATATTGTTTTCATAATATAATAAAGGTTTTTCTACACTTTCTCCAACAGCCTTTGAAGCTGCAAAATGTATTGTTCCTTTAATATCGGCATGTCTTTTAAAAAAATTCCGGACCTTTTCTTTTTCACGCAGGTCAATTTTCTCAAAGACTGGCCTTTTAGCTGTAATCGCAAAGATTCCCTCTAAAACCTTTTCAGATGAATTAGAACAATCGTCAATAATTACAACCTCATAGCCGGAATTTTGTAACTCCACCACGGTATGCGAACCAATAAATCCGAGTCCGCCAGTTACCAGTATTTTCATATAAATAGTTTTAATTTAAATGGATGGTCATTTCGCTGTTCATATGGTAGTATATAATTAATTTTTTAAGAATTGAATTACAGTATCGGTGATAAATGAGATTTGATCATCCTCCAATTCCGTATGCATAGGAAGTGATATAACTTCTTTAACAAGTTCATTAGTAATCGTAAAATCAGATTCATTATACCTATCATCCAGATAGGCTTTCTGCCTGTGTAAGGGGATAGGGTAATAAATTCCATGCGGTATGTTATTTTTAGCTAAATGTTCTGCCAGAGCATCCCTTTTTCCGTTCATAATGCGAATTGTGAATTGATGGAATACATGACAATCGCAGTCATCACAGATTCCAGAACAATCGATCCCTGTTTTAGGCAAAATAATAAAATCTTGTCCCTGGAAAGCCTTCACATATTTGCGAGCAGCCTCTCTTCGTCGGTTACAATAAGTGTCAAGATGTGGCAGTTTTGCACTTAAAACAGCTGCTTGGATAGTATCTAACCTGGAATTCACTCCAACGACATCATGATGGTATCGGGTATACATTCCGTGATTTACTATTCCTCTAATTGTATGAGCCAGTTCGTCATCATCTGTAAATATTGCCCCGCCATCTCCATAGCAACCCAAATTTTTGGATGGAAAAAATGAGGTAGAAGCCACATGTCCAATAGAGCCGGCTTTTTGCTTTTTTCCGTTCTTAAAAGTATAATTGGCTCCTATTGCCTGGGCATTATCCTCTATTACAAAAAGCCTGTGTTTGTGGGCAATATCCATAATAGCATCCATATTTGCGCACTGCCCAAAGAGATGAACAGGTACAATAGCCTTGGTTTTGGAAGTTATCGCCTTTTCAATTGCAATCGGGTCTATATTAAAAGTGTCAGGTTCAACATCTACGAGTACTGGTGTTAACCTTAATAAGGCTATTACTTCAACCGTAGCCGCAAAAGTAAAGTCTGCTGTAATTACCTCATCCCCTGGTTGAAGTCCAAGACCCATCATTGCAATTTGAAGGGCATCAGTACCATTAGCGCAAGGAATTACATGCTTCACCTGCAAATAATCTTCCAGATCTTTTTGAAAAGAGTGCACTTCAGGGCCATTTATGAAAGCTGCAGAATTCAAAATCTGAGCTATGGATGCATCTACTTGCTTTTTAATCCCCTGGTACTGGCCAACCAGGTCTACCATTTGAAGCTTTTTCATAAGTGCTTGTTAAGTGAGCAATAATACAAAAATAAGGAACCGCTACCAATGAAATTTAACAAAGAAGCGTATTTTAGCTGCAAATTCTCGGTACGTGTATATCCTCTATAATTTAGCAATAAATGTTACCTCGCTCTTTTTGCATATTGTTGCTTTTTTCAACACCAAAGTCCACCTTTTTATAAATGGAAGAAAGAATGTTTTTACGGAATTAAAAAAGCACATTACAGATAAAGATTCCACTATTTGGATACACGCTGCTTCCCTGGGTGAGTATGAACAAGGCTTACCGATTGTAGAAAAATTAAAAACAGAATATCCCTCTTTCAAAATTGTAGTTTCATTTTTCTCACCATCGGGTTATGAAGTAATAAAGCACTCAACTAAGGCCGATTTGGTAACCTATCTTCCTCTGGATACTACGAAAAATGCTAAGAGATTTATTAAATTCTTGCAACCAAAGATGGCCATTTTTATAAAATATGAAATATGGCCTAATATGCTCGGGGAACTTAATAAAAGAGGCATTCCTATAATCCTAATTTCGGCAATTTTTAAAAGTGATCAAATCTATTTTAAATGGTATGGGGGGTTTTTGAGAAGTGCTTTACAAAAGTTTTCCCATTTTTTTATCCAGGATCTTGAGTCCGAAAAACTATTGAATTCTATTGGTCTGGATAATACTACGATAAGTGGTGACACAAGATTTGACAGAGTTTCTGAAATTTTAATGCAAAATAATTCGCTGGAATTTATGGACAGGTTTACCCAAAATTTCCTATGTTTTGTAATGGGAAGTACCTGGCCTGAGGATGAAGAAATATTGATTGATTATATCAATGCCTCTTCCCATGAAATGAAATATGTAATCGCGCCTCATACTAATGTCACTAAAGATATAGAGCGCCTGCGACAAAGTATTAATAAGAGTACCGTTTTGTTATCAGAAGCTTCGGAAAATCTTTCGGAAGACCCACAAGTTCTGATCGTGGATTCTATTGGACTATTGACCAAAATATACTGCTACGCTGATATGGCCTTTGTTGGAGGGGCATTCACAGCAGGAGGCCTTCACAATACCCTGGAACCTGCTGTATTTGGTATTCCTGTAATTATTGGCCCGATTTATACAGGATTTAAGGAAGCTGAAGAATTAATTAAGTTAAAAGGAATATTTGCCATTCGGGATAAAGCGGAGTTTACCAGCCTGGCAGATAAGTTGTTTCTGGATTCTCACTTCAGACGTACAACTGGTAATATAAACTCTTCTTACATTAATAAAAACAAAGGGGCAAGCATCCAAGTAATGAATCATATCCGTACATTATTGTAGCTATTCTATATATTCTGGGGTAAATCCATGACTGGATCAATCCACTAACTGAGTAGTTCAAAAGAAAACCCAACTAATTATAAGCTGGAATATCTTTTGTAATTAAACCGAAAACAAAACAGATGAAATTTGCCCCTTTTCATGCCTTACTACCGTGTCTGTTATTATGCTCAATTTCTTGCAGGCAGAGCCCTAAAGAAGTTAATGATCACAACACAAAACAAAATACTATTACGGATTCTCTCCCGAATAAGGATAATAAGTATGACAGGGGTATAAAAACAAAACCGGGTACTGTAAAGCCAACTAAAGAACAATTGGATAGGGCTATAGAAAAAAAGAAAAAAACAAGTATTTTAGATTCTTTAAAACCTAAGACTGCCTGACTTCTATTCCAAATTTATTTTCTCTTCCTTTTTTTTGCTAGATTTACGAAAACCAGCAAACCATGAACAAAAGGATTTTCAGAATTTCATTAACCGCCGCGCTGGCGGGTTTTTTATTTGGTTTTGACACCGTTGTAATAAGTGGTGCCAATTTACCAATTAAAGAATTGTGGAATACATCACCATGGTTCCATGGAACATTCATAATGTCTATGGCCTTATGGGGCACGGTAATAGGTTCTCTTTTTGGAGGCATACCCTGTGATCTTTTTGGACGAAAGAAAACCTTATTCTGGATTGGTGTTTTGTATTTTGTCTCTGCCATGGGATCTGCTTTGGCCGTTGACCCCTATATGTTTTCTTTCTTCAGATTTATCGGTGGTCTCGGGGTAGGTGCTTCCTCCGTCGCAGCTCCAATTTATATTTCTGAGATTTCATCATCCAAAAATCGAGGACAGTTGGTAGCTTTATATCAATTTAATATTGTTTTTGGAATTTTTATCGCTTTTATTTCTAATTATTTATTTAAAGGTTTTGATGGGGCTAATGATTGGCGTTGGATGCTTGGCGTAGAGGCTATTCCTGCTTTAATATACAGTTTAATGGTTGTAAAAATTCCTAACAGCCCACGCTGGTTGGTGATAAAGAAACAGGATGATGAGGGAGCGTTGAAAGTATTGGAATATCTTTCAAACAAAGAACATGCCCAGGTAAAACTCGAGGAAATAAAGAATTCATTTAATGCTTCAGATAAAAAAGAAAAGTTATTTACAAGCAAGTACAAAAAGCCACTTATTCTCGCTTTTCTAATTGCATTTTTTAACCAAATGTCTGGTATTAATTTTGTTCTTTATTACGCGCCGGAGATATTGGAAAGGGCCGGTTTAGCTGCAAAAGAATCTTTATTCAGTTCTATTTCCATAGGTATTGTCAATTTAATTTTTACCCTAATAGGGATACGATTAATTGATAAAATGGGAAGAAGAGAATTGATGAAAATAGGGTCTGTGGGTTATATCATAAGTCTTGCAATGGTCGGCTGGTGTTTTTATAGCGGAGCCAGCTCTACAGTCCTTCTTGTCTTCATTCTCATTTTCATCGCCTCACATGCCATCGGACAAGGTGCTGTCATATGGGTTTTTATTTCTGAGATTTTTCCAAATAAAGTAAGAGCATTTGGCCAATCATGGGGTACGGGCACACATTGGGTATTTGCGGCATTAATCACTCTCCTTACTCCTATATTCCTGGATGCCAGTGATGGTATCTTTAAGGACAACCCATGGCCAATCTTTCTGTTTTTTGCATTCATGATGGTACTACAATTGTTATTTGTATTATTTATGATGCCTGAAACCAAGGGAATTTCACTTGAGGAACTAGGAAAAAAATTAAGTCCGGATAAAAATTCGTGAAAAAAGTAAAATACCTTTTACCGAAAATTCTGGTATTACATCTCAAAAAGGACCATTCTGATTGACTTTTAGTCGAAATATGGCTTTCCAAATGCGATTTTATTGTCATAAATATGTACATTGTAGGAAATTATATGAATTATGGAAGAAGAATTATCTTTTGGCACAAAGCTCCTTAACGGGTTCCTTAGCTTAATGGTAGTGGTTTTGGTCTTAATTCTGGCTGCTGTTGTGATTGGCCTTATTTTGGCAGGTTTAGGCATCTTTTAGACAGGACACAAACCCAATATTTCCCAATCTTACCCTTTTACATTTTTCTTGTTATTTAATTCCCCTTCTGAATTTTTTCTACATGAATACATATGTAATAACCATTATCTATCATTAGATTATAATAAAAGGGATGTTAATAATCGGTCAGGTTGAAAAATATAAACTGATTCTAAAACTCAGCTAAAAAATACAATTGAATATATTGGTAATCACAATCTGAATGTATACCGCACTTTTAACACAATCTGTTCATTTTGGAGGGTCCATCGGTCTGTCATATCATTGAATGTATTGTAATTAAACACAAGAAAAACGTCTCCTAAGGGAGAAAATATCCAGTGAATACGTGCATTCACACCTAAAATCCTGCTATCTGTATCATATTGTGTATAAGCATTTAATTGCAAATCAGAGGTAACGTTAAATCGCACACGCATACCCACCAGGGTCTGGTTAAAATCTCCCCAGGGCAATCGGCCAATATTTCGGACCCCATTAATTTCAAATCCCATCAATGAACTGGGATTCCAGTTCAATTCCAATTCCAGTTCATCTAAGCTCCCGTCATAAAAAGAACCAAACCACCAACTTGCCTGACCATTTAGGCGTCTTTTAGCAGCAAATTGAGCTTCCAAACGGTATCGCATAAAGTGGTATTTACCTACCGGGATAGTAACACCATCAGCTATTTCAAAGGGTTCTGTGATGTTTTCACCCACAGGTCTCACATTCATTTCTATTCGGTCACCACTTTCCAAACGCCAGTTAACGGGAGCCATAAAAACACTATAGGATTGCCATTCTGCATTAATACTCTTTATATAGGTAGCAAAAAGCTCATTAAACATTTGTCTAACAAAAGGCCAATCGGGCCTTGGGGCATAAACAGCGCCTAATCTTGAATAATGAACTCCC
>CAZHWD010000072.1:0-10735 GCA_964536335.1 uncultured Eudoraea sp.
GTAAATGTGAAATAAAAATATGCTCAATCCTTGAGAATTTTATTTTATTCTTTCGCAACTGTACCTGTGTTCCTTCACCACAGTCTATTAGAAAAAGGTGGTTCCTTATTTCCAATACCTGAGACGTTGGGTTAGTCAATGTTCTAGGAGTAGCTGCGTAGCAACCCAGGATATGCAACTTCATTTTTGTTTCCAGGTTTTCAATTTATATGTGCTGGCCTGTTTTGGCGTAAAATTGCTCTTTAGCGTAAAGGCATAGGAACTTTCCCCATATTTATTCAGATATTCAAGTCGATCTTTAGCCTCTTCGGGAGTAGGATAGTTACCTTTTGGCACGTACCAGCAGGCCATATGCATTTCTTTCATATTAGAGAACCATTCCTTTCTCCTTTTGAATATATTCTTGTGTTCAGACCTATAAGTAAAATCGAATAGTGCTTTTGTTGATCGCCATACAGACATATTAACAACAATATAATCGTCATGGAACACCTTAATAGCCGATTCGTTGTTGTCCTCAATAAATCGCCAGATGAAGCCTTCACTTTTTTCCGCCAATTGGTTAATTCGATCCAGGTTATTCACAAAATCTGTCATAACAACACTTTCCAGAGGGGCCAACATGCGTGCAATATTAATTTGTGCAAGATTATAATTCATTAATAAAGGTCAAGATCTCGTTCAATTTCTTCCATTTCAATAATATCCTTTGCCTCCTGGATTGTAGGGACCAGACAAATTTCATCAGGCACCTGATCATATTCCACTTTATTCGTAACCAATACAAAAGATTTATTGGCAGCCCGGTGTGTATTTGATAGCTGAAGAAACTCCAGGATATCATTTGAAGTAATTTTAGAGAACGAAAACAGGTTAATAATTAAATGGTCATTTTTTATATTCCGATAAGATCTGTTTAGGTTAACCATGAATTTTTTCAGGGATGTGTTTTCCTGGTAAACGATTGTAGTATTACCTGTTTTATCAAAAATCATAATCCACTATTTAATTTTCGATGCCAATAAATATATAACTGCCATACGAATAGCTACTCCATTCTCCACCTGGTTTAAAATTATCGATTGTTTGGAATCAGCCACATCACTGGTTATCTCAACACCCCGGTTTATCGGCCCCGGGTGCATAATTACAATTTCCTTATCCAGCCCATCCAGAATTGCTTTATTAACTCCGTATTGTTGCGTATATTCCCTGGTAGTTGGAAAATAGCTTATATCTAAACGCTCATTCTGGATCCGCAACATATTGGCCACATCACACCAATTTAATGCCTTTATAAGATTGGTCTCTACCTCGATCCCTAAAGATTCTATATATTTTGGAAGCAGGGTTCGAGGACCACACACCTTCACATTTGCACCTTGTAACTTTAGAGCAAAAATATTTGATAATGCTACTCTCGAATGAAGAATATCGCCAACAATTACTACATTTTTTCCTGCGACATCACCCAATTTTTCACGAATAGAATAAGAATCCAAAAGAGCTTGGGTAGGATGCTCATGTGCTCCGTCACCTGCATTAACAATAGCGGCTTCCACATGTTGCGAAAGAAATATACCTGCACCAGGACTCGGATGGCGCATTACCACCATATCTACTTTCATAGAAAGGATATTGTTAACTGTATCAATAAGTGTTTCGCCTTTCTTTACAGATGACTGGGATGCGGAGAAATTAATTACATCAGCGGATAACCGTTTTTCGGCCAGCTCAAAAGACAACTTGGTTCTTGTACTGCTTTCGAAGAAAATATTTGCAATGGTAATATCACGAAGTGAAGGGACTTTTTTAATTGATCTGTTAATAACCTCTTTGAAGTGATCAGCGGTTTCAAAAATGAGTTGAATATCTTCTTCTTTGAGATATTTAATACCCAATAAGTGTCTAACACTCAATTCGCTCATATGTTCCCTATTTACTTACCAAATAAATAATATCCTTTCCATCATTTTCCTCCCACATGACCTTTACTTTCTCTTCATTTATAGCATCTACCTGTCTTCCCCGATAATTGGGCTGAATAGGTAAATGCCTGCTGAAACGACGGTCAATAAGGGTTAATAATTCTATTTCCTTAGGTCTTCCGAAAGATTGGATGGCCGTTAAGGCAGCACGAATACTTCGGCCCGTATAAAGTACATCATCTATCAGGACCACCTTTTTACCTTCCACTAAAAAATCAATTTTAGTGCTACTGGCTTCCAGGGTTTTTTCACCTCTTCTAAAATCATCCCGATAAAAAGTAATATCAAGGAGCCCCAGATTTATTTGTTTAACTCCATAGTCCTCTTTAAGAATTTTGGATAATCGTTGCGCAAGAAAAATTCCACGTGGTTGAAGACCTATTAATACGGTCTGTGTAAAATCTAAATGATGTTCTAAAAGTTGACAAGCCAGGCGGTGTAGTATAATGTTAATCTCTTTGGAAGAAAGCAATACTTTTTGACTCATGCGCTAGATAACATACTCTTTTGGACTACAAAAGTAGGGATTTCTACTTAATATAAATGATGGATTTAAATATTGTATAGGTCTTGCTCCTTCAATATTATATAAATTCGGTATAAATAAAAAAGTCCTGATGAATATATCAGGACTTTTTCTTTGCTACTAGTGAAGCAGACTTCTTAAAAACCTATTTTTTCTTATCGGCCTCCATCTTATCTTTCAACGCTTGTAATTGCTCATTGGCATCACCCAAAGTTGGTTTAGCCTCTTCTGCTGCAGCAGCTGCTTTTTTCTTAGCCGCTTTTACATTGCGTTGTTCCTCCTCTCTAAAAATAGAGGTATGACTTGCTACTACACGTTTGAATTCTTTGTTGAACTCAATAATCTTGAATTCAGCCTCTTCACCTTTATTCAATTTTTTGCCATCCTCTTTTTCCATATGACGTTGAGGTACAAATGCTGTTATATCCTCGTTAAAATCTATAACGGCGCCTTTATCCACTATTTCAGAGATGGAAGATTTATGAACAGTGCCCAAGGCAAATTCTTTTTCATATTTATCCCACGGATTTTCTGTAGTTTGTTTATGGCCTAAACTTAGTTTACGCCCTTCTACGTCAAGCTCTAATACTTCAACTTCTAAAGTATCTCCGACTGTTACAAATTCTGACGGGTGCTTAATTTTCTTGGTCCAGGAAAGATCTGAGATATATATTAATCCATCTATACCTTCTTCCAATTCAACGAAAACACCAAAATTGGTAAAGTTTCTTACAATTCCTTTATGTCTGGAACCAACAGGATATTTAGATGTAATATCAGTCCATGGATCTGGTGTTAATTGCTTAATTCCCAATGACATTTTACGATCTTCTCTATCAAGGGTTAAAACAACTGCTTCGAGTTCATCGCCAACCTTCACAAAATCCTGTGCTGATCTCAAATGAGTTGACCAAGACATTTCAGAAACATGAATCAATCCTTCCACTCCTTCGGCAACTTCTAAAAACGCACCATAATCTGCAATCACCACTACTTTGCCTTTTACTTTATCACCAATTTTTATTTCATCTCCCAGGGCATCCCAAGGATGTTTCTCCAATTGTTTAAGACCTAGTTGAATTCTGGATTTATTGTCATCGAAATCAAGTATAACAACATTGAGTTTCTGATCTAATTCTACAACTTCGTTTGGATGATTTATTCTACTCCATGAAAGATCGGTGATATGAACTAAACCATCAACGCCGCCAAGGTCAATAAATACACCATAGGAAGTAATGTTCTTGACTATACCTTCGAGAACCTGGCCTTTTTCGAGCTGACTGATAATCTCTTTCTTCTGTTCTTCAATATCTGCCTCAATCAATGCTTTATGTGAAACTACTACGTTCTTGAACTCATGGTTGATCTTTACAACTTTGAATTCCATAGTCTTACCAACATACTGATCGTAATCCCGAATAGGTTTAACATCAATCTGTGAACCCGGTAAGAATGCTTCAATTCCAAAAACATCCACTATCATTCCTCCCTTTGTTCTGCATTTTACAAAACCGGTTACCACTTCTTCATTATCATGTGCCGCATTAACCCTATCCCAGGCCATAATAGTTCTGGCCTTTCTGTGAGATAATACCAACTGCCCGCTTTTATCTTCACGGATATCAATAAGAACCTCAACTTTATCACCAATTTTTAGATCTGGATTGTACCGGAACTCATTAAGTGAGATAACACCCTCAGATTTAGCATTAATGTCGATTATGGCTTCACGGTCGGTTAAATGAGTAACCATACCTTCTACAACCTCTTCATCGGCAGTATCTACAAAGTTTTCTGCAACTAATTTTTCAAATTCTTCTAGTTTGGAATCTTCAACACGCTCTATTCCTTCTTCGTATTTCTCCCAATTGAAATTCTCCAAAAACTCTTTAGGATCCTGTTTTGGAGTCTCTTCTTTTTGTTCTTCTTTTACTTCGGTAGTCTCTACTACCTCTGTTATTGCTTTTTCTTCAGCCATGTGCTGATTAAATTTGTATTCCGTAGTACTTTCAAGAGTTAAACAATTTCTACAGAAGCTGTTATTTGATTTTTTTTCCTTCCTTTTTCTCCTGATTATCTGTAAAAAAGGAGTGCAAAAATACAATTAAAATCTTGTTTTACAAAGATGTGTAAGCAAAGGATTAAAATAACGGTCAAGAATCACATATTTCTTGGCAAAATCGATGGGTATTTTGTAACTTGGGGATCACAAATAATAACAATTAAAAGATACAAAAATGAGTGTTAAAGCGAAATATCAGGCAGTCCTCAATTTGGGTGAACAATTGGGAATAAAAGAAGGCAATGTAGTTGAAGCAGAAGGTGTTTTAAAGATCAAAGGAGAAGCCCAAACCCAATATGAAAAAGATCTAATTTGGGATAAAATAAAAGAAATTGGTGGTGAACAACCGGCAGATATAATGGCCAATATATCTGTTGGAGATAGCTCTGTGTATCATCGTCATGTTGTGAAAAGTGGAGATTCTCTTAGTAAAATAGCAAAACACTATTATGGCGACCCAATGAAATATAAACAGATTTTTAGTGCGAATACAAATATTCTGAGTAACCCGGACATAATTCATCCAGATCAGGTATTGATAATCCCGAACTGATAGTTCGGATAGTCGCAGAATTTATTTATTAAAAAGAACGCTTTTAAGCGTTCTTTTTTTGTTTTTCAATAATCTGAAGCGCGTAATAATGGATTCGTTCAAACTGTTCCTTTAAGCCCATATCGCTATTGTCAAATTCAATAGCATCCTCAGCTTTCAACAAAGGTGAGGATAGTCTGTTTGAATCTATATAATCACGCTCACGAACATTTTTAAGTACCTTCTCGTAAGTTACTTTTTCTCTTTTTGAAATCAGTTCTTTATAACGTCTTGACGCTCTTATATCAGGAGAAGCCGTCATAAATATTTTACATTCTGCATTGGGAAAAACTACGGTTCCAATATCCCTGCCATCCATAACTATCCCTTTATCCTTTCCCAATTTTCTTTGCATGCTTACCAATTTTGCTCTTACTTCAGGTATTATCGAAATTTTGCTCACCTGTTCAGAAACTCGCATACTTCTAATTTCCTGCTCCACATTTTCCCCGTTGAGAAACATTTCCGAATAGCCTAATTCCTTGTTTAATTTAAATTTTAGATTCGCTTTTGGCAGAAGGTCAATAAGCTTTTTATGGTCAAAATTTTCGTTGACGATACATTTATTTTCCAAAGCAAATAGGGTAATTGCCCTGTACATAGCGCCGGTATCAACATAAATATAGTTTAAAGCGTTTGCCAGTTCTTTGGCAATAGTACTTTTTCCAGTCGACGAATAACCGTCAATTGCAATCGTAATCTTTTCCATATGTTAAAAGTAGAGAGAAATGCATAAAAGCCAAACAAAAAAAGTTGTCTATGCTTAATTCAAAGAATTAAAGGGCAATTTAGTATTATGAATATTGGCTATAATTTCTTGGCATTTTTTACTTTTTGGTCCGTTATGGCCTCATTTATTACTTCGCTCATATCCGTTACATAATGAAAAGTTAACCCTTTTAAGTATTCCTCTTTAATTTCGAGGATATCTTTTCTGTTCTCCTCTGACAATATTATCTCTTTTATCCTGGCTCTTTTAGCCGCGAGTATTTTTTCTTTTATCCCACCTACAGGTAAAACCTTACCTCTTAAGGTTATCTCACCAGTCATAGCCAGGCTTTTTTTGACCTTTTTCTGAGCAAATAAAGACACTAGTGAAGTAAACATGGTAATTCCTGCACTTGGACCATCTTTAGGGGTTGCTCCTTCAGGTACGTGTATATGAACATTATATTTATCAAAAACCTCAGGATTTATACCAAAACTTTCTGCATTGGATTTTATATACTCCATTGCAATGGTTGCAGATTCCTTCATTACTTTACCTAAGTTCCCTGTTATATTGAGCGTACCTTTTCCTTTAGACAAGATAGATTCTATAAAAAGAATATCACCTCCCACACTGGTCCAGGCCAATCCGGTAACAACTCCGGCTATATCATTATTTTCATATTTATCCCGTTCCATCCTGGCCGGACCCAATACTTTTTCGACATCAACATTGCTAATCTTCATGTTATATGATTCCTCTATAGCAATTGATTTAGCTGCGTATCGGACCATTTTCGCTATTTGTTTTTCCAGACCGCGAACACCGGATTCGCGAGTATATCCCTCAACAATTTTTTCCAACTGGGGTTTCCCAATTTTTAAATCTTTCGATGAAAGACCATGTTCTTTAAGTTGTTTGGGTAGCAAATGTCGTTTGGCAATTTCCACTTTTTCTTCAATGGTATACCCAGTAACATTTATTATCTCCATTCTATCGCGTAAGGCAGGCTGAATCGTAGATAGATTATTAGCTGTTGCAATAAACATGACTTTAGAAAGATCATATCCCAGTTCGAGGAAATTATCGTGAAATTCATTGTTTTGTTCAGGATCCAAAACCTCTAACATAGCAGAAGATGGATCGCCCTGGTGACTAGCAGCTAATTTATCTATTTCATCTAAAATAAATACCGGGTTTGAAGTCCCTGTTTTTTTTATACTCTGTAAAATCCTTCCGGGCATGGCCCCAATATAAGTTTTACGGTGTCCTCTGATTTCCGCTTCGTCTCGCAAACCCCCTAAAGACATTCGTACATATTCCCTTCCTAATGCTTCAGCAACAGACTTGCCCAGGGAAGTCTTTCCAACCCCAGGAGGTCCATAAAGACAGAGAATTGGAGATTTCATATCATTTCGCAACTTAAGAACCGCTAAATATTCAATTATTCTTTGTTTTACATCTTCAAGTCCATAATGGTCTCTGTCTAAAATTTTCTGAGCCCTTTTAAGATCAAATTTATCTTTGGAATATTTATCCCATGGCAAATCCAGAAATAAATCCAAATAATTTCTTTGTATAGAATACTCGGCCACTTGAGGGTTCATCCTTTGCATTTTGGCTAATTCCTTTTCAAAATGTTCAGCTACCTTTTTATCCCATTTTTTATTCTTTGATTTGGCTTGCATTTCATCAATTTCCTCATCATAAGAAACACCACCAAGTTCTTCCTGAATAGTTTTCATTTGCTGATGTAAAAAATACTCACGTTGTTGCTGGTCCATATCACTACGCACCCTGGATTGAATATCTTTCTGGAGTTTCAATTTCTGAAGTTCCACATTCATATATTTTAATGTGGCGAGCGCCCTTTCTTGTAGATTAGGAATCTCTAATAAGTCCTGCTTATCTTTTACATCAAGATTAAGATTGGAAGAAACAAAGTTTATGAGGAACGAATTACTTTCTATGTTCTTTATCGCAAAGGAAGCTTCACTTGGAATGTTAGGATTATTTTTGATGATTTTTAATGCAAGTTGCTTTATCGAATCAATGATAGCAAGAAATTCCTGATCACCAGGCGTCGGCCTTACTTCATTTGCTTCTCGAATTGTAGCTGTCATATAAGGGTTTTCCGTCAGAATCTCCGTTATCTCAAATCGTTTTTTACCTTGTATTATTACAGTTGTATTACCATCAGGCATTTTTAATACTCGTAAAATTCTGGCTACAGTCCCTAAAATATTAATATCCTTAATCCCAGGGTTTTCTGTTTCCTCATCTTTTTGAGATACAACACCTATTACCTTCGTTCCTTTATTCGCATCCTTAATCAAATTTATTGAGGTATCCCTTCCCGCCGTAATTGGTATTACAACACCAGGAAACAATACGGTATTTCGAAGAGGTAAAATAGGTAAAACCTCTGGTAAGCTTTCATTATTCATTTCCTCTTCATCCTCGGGAGTTAATAATGGTATTAATTCAGAATCTTCATCAATTCCTTGTAACGTCATATTGTCAAATTTTGAAAAATTGGAATATCCCATATCTTTTATTCGGTCATTCTGTCATTTTAGGACAGGTTTTATATTATTATGTTCCACGGATACATTATTAAACGCCCTCACTTTAGGCCGAAAAGACCGTGAATACATGCTTTTCTATTACTTTAAGACAATTCTTGTGCCAACAAATCGATATTTTTACAAAAAAAGTGTAACATTCTTTAAATTAATAAATCTTTTATATAAAGCATTTACTTTTTGAGCCAAAATAAAGTACATACTGAAGCCTTGTTACAATTGTGTCTGGAAGGTAAGCAAAGTGCACAAGTGGAAATTTACAATCGCTATTACAAAGCCATGTTTAACACGGCATATAGGATAGTAAAAGACAGTGCAGAAGCCGAAGATGTTATGCAGGAATCGTTTTTGAATGCTTTTACGAAACTGCATACTTTCAAAGGGGATGTTACTTTCGGTGCGTGGTTAAAGCGCATAGTTATTAACAAAAGTATCTACTATTACAGAAAACAGCAGAAAAAGAACGAGGTAGGACTAGATGAAATATTGTACAAGGTCGAAGATAATGATGGAATTGCTGAGGATCATGGGAGTACAGAACGAATGGCTCAAAAAGTACTCGAAACCATGAAACAATTGAAAGACAATTACAGAATTTCTTTGACCTTACATCTAATTGAAGGTTATGATTACGAGGAAGTTAGTTCAATTATGGGCATAAGTTATGCGAATTGCAGGACAACAATATCAAGAGCGAAGGAAAGTTTGAGAAAAAAAATGATAATTGCTTAATTATGAAAGAAGATAGAAAAATAGAGGAAATGTTCAAAACCCTTAAAGGTTCTTTTGATACAGAAGAACCTGGGGAAGGTCATGAGGAAAGATTTCTACAGAAGTTGAGCAAATCAAATGGGGTAGTAAGGCTAGAGCCTAAAAAGAATAACTGGTGGAGGCCATTGTCAATAGCCGCTTCCATTATGTTGCTTTTCGCAGTTGGGGCGGCGCTTTATACTAATCAACCATCCATCGACGAGCAGGTAGCCAAAATATCACCAGAAGTTTCACAAACTCAGTTTTACTTTGCAAGTCTTGTTGAAGAGCAAATAAAAGAACTGGAGAACGAAAGCACACCTGAAACTAAGAAATTAGTGGATGATGCGATGGTACAATTAAATAAACTGGAAATAAACTATAAGAAGCTTGAACAAGATCTACTTAAGGGAGGAAATAGTAAACAAATACTTAGTGCTATGATTACAAATTTCCAAACCCGAATAGATTTACTTCAAGAGGTTATGGACAAAATAGAAAATATTAAAACCTTTAAAATTTACAATGATGAAAACATTACTATTTAAATATACATTAATTGCACTTTTGGTAGTTCCCGTTATGGCGCTTGCCAACAAGGGTGATTTAAAAGGCAAATATTCCAAGGAGAAAACCATAAAGAAGGAATATGATGTTAATTCAGATGCCTTGCTAAAAATTAGCAATAGCTATGGAAATCTTACTTTGAGTTCCTGGAACGAGAATAGAGTGGTTATAGAAGTTCATATTAAAACTAGCGGTAATAACGAGTCTAAAGTACAGGAAAAGCTTGATAAAATTACGGTGGATTTTGAAGCCAGCAGTGCTATGGTTTCTGCAAAGACTATTTTCAATAAAAATAAAGGTAGCTGGGGTTGGAATTGGGGGAAAAGCAACAATGTGAACATGCAAATAAACTATACTATTAAACTCCCTGTAAAAAACAGTGTCCATCTAAATAACGACTATGGGAATATAATGCTGGACCGTATTGATGGCCACGCTAAAATTAGTTGTGATTACGGAAGATTAGATATAGGGCAACTACATGGAAGAAATAATGAATTAAAATTCGATTACACATCGAAATCAACTATAGAATATGTAAACAGTGCTAAGATTTCTGCCGATTATTCCGGGTTTACCATACAAAAAGCTGGAAATTTATACATCAATGCCGATTATACAAATGCAGCAATCGGACTAATGGAAAATTTAGAATACACTAGTGATTATGGTAAATTGGAAGTAGATGAAGCAAACAATGTACAAGGAAATGGCGACTATATAAACGTTAAGTTGGGTACCATTCACGGCAATGTAGACATTAATGCTGATTACGGATCTGTGGGCATAGCTAATATGGCTCAGGATGCTGGAAATGTTTCAATCCGAACAGATTATACGGGCATCAAAATAGGTTATGATCCTATGTATAATTTTAATTTTGAAATTACCACCGAATATGCCGGTGTTAGCGGGAAAGATGATTTTGAAATCAGTATAAGTAAAGAGAAATC
>CAZHWD010000073.1:0-21966 GCA_964536335.1 uncultured Eudoraea sp.
GTACTCTTTCAAATGTGTGGTAATAGTGAATATAAAGGGAGTTTCCCTGTCCGACCGCCAGAATGACGGGCGGTTTATAGCCGTTGTTGTGCCTATTTGCCCGGACAGAGCCTTATAAATAATGGATTTAGTATAATAAAACAAGAATTATAAATATGTCCCAACAGGTATATAGGTGCCGATTATCAAGAACCTAATTATTGTCGAGGAAAATCTTTATTTTTATGGTGTAACCATTTACTAATTTATGACAAGCCTTCGGGAAAGAATATATAGTTTACCAAAAGCAGAATTCCACAATCACCTGTATCTTGGCGGAAATATCAAATTAATTGAAAAAAAATATGGTGATTCAACTCCAAAAATCCCAAACCAATATAATGGGTTCGATGGAATGATGAGCTTCATACAAAAAGACCTAAATAAAATTCTACTCACATCAAATGATGTTATCTTTTTTATGGAAGCAGGACTAAAGTCTTGTATTGAAGATAACATCAGCTATTTGGAAGCTAGCGTGGATTTAAATCTGGTAAGATTTTTTAATGGTTCCATAGAAAAGCTTATTGAAACAACGAATAAGTTAAAGGCCAAATACAGCTCACAGCTTACCTTTAGGCCAGATATTGGGATTAAAAAGGATTTGAATATTCGTGAAGTATTCAATGATGTCTCAAAATGCTTTAAGAGTGGAGTCTTTCATGGAGTCGACATTTATGGGAGAGAAGCTAATCAAAACCTTGATGGTTTTGTAGAGATATTCAATATGGCCAGAGAAGAAAACCTTAAAACCAAGGTACATATTGGTGAGTTTTCGGAGAGTAAAACCATTGAAGATGCCATTAAATTATTAAATCCGGATGAAATCCAGCATGGGATCAAAGCGGCGGATTCACTGCGAACAATGGATATGATTTTGGAGAATGACATCAGATTAAACATAAGTCCTCAAAGTAATATTGCTCTTGGTTCTGTGGAAAATATTTTGGAGCATCCTCTTAGAAAATTATATAACCATGGCATTAAGATAACAATAAACACTGACGACTTCTTACTCTTCAATACCTCTTTAACTGATCAATACCTTGAATTAATTGAGAACAATATTTTTTCTTTTGAAGAAATACGCGTACTCATTAAAAATGGGTTTAATTAAGATTCTAAACTGGACTGTATCAGAAATACATTTTATTTATATAGTCAAACCGACTATTAAACGTTTAACCCGGAAAAAATAACCACACTGAATTCAATATCCGATGTAAACATGATATTGCAACAATATCCGAACTTAATTAAAAACTATTATTCCTATATTGTTCTACTATTCTTTAAAACTTTAATAGTATGTTTAGACAACTTCCCCTGCTGCTAATTTTACTCCTATTAAATGTTCCATTTTTAAATGGCCAGTCCACAGAAGAATTAGTGGATCAATTAAAAAAAGAGGCCACTGAAAATTCTCAGTTAGAAAAACTTGCTTATGAATTAATGGATGTCATCGGGCCCCGTTTGGTTGGTACACCCCAGATGATTAAGGCGCATGACTGGGCTGTAGCTACCTTTAAAAAATGGGGAATAGATGCCCGAAATGAGGAATGGGGTACCTGGAGAGGTTGGGAACGGGGTATTACGCATATAGATATGGTTTCCCCAAGAGTGGTATCACTTCGGGGCACACAACTGGCATGGAGCCCGAGTACTTCAGATTCAGGAATTACCGCTGAAGTAGTAAACCTTCCTGTTGTGGAAGATTCACTGGCCTTTGTAAATTGGCTCCCTAATGTCAAAGGCAAATTTGTTACAGTCTCCATGAATCAGCTTACAGGACGCCCGGATTATAATTGGGAAGAATTCGCCACGGAGGAATCTTTTGAAAAAATGAAAGCCGATCGGGAAGAACAGACTAAGGCCTGGTATCAGAATATCAGAAATACCAGATATAACAGCAGGACCATCAACAAAGCACTGGAAGAAGCAGGGGCGGTAGGAATTATCCAATCCAGGTGGTCAGAAGGCTTTGGGGCCAATAAAATCTTTAGTGCCAATACCAAAACAATTCCAGTCATAGACCTTTCCCTGGAAGATTACGGAATGATATATAGATTGGCTGAGAATGGGGACCCTCCTGAAATAAAAGTAGTTTCCAAATCAAAAGAATTGGGCAGGGTGCGTACTTTTAATACCATAGCCACTATTCCAGGCACAGAATTCTCTGATGAATATGTTGTTCTTTCTGCTCATTTTGATTCATGGGACGGCGGTACAGGTGCAACAGACAATGGCACGGGAACAATTACAATGATGGAAACTGCGCGTATCCTTAAAAAAATATATCCTAATCCTAAACGGACTATAATTATTGGCCTTTGGGGCAGTGAGGAACAAGGGCTCAATGGTTCCCGCTCCTTTGTTGAAGACAGGCCGGAAGTAGTAAAAGGATTGCAGGTACTTTTTAATCAGGATAATGGAACCGGGCGGGTCGTTAAATTATCCGGACAGGGATTCCTCAATGCCTACGATTATCTGGGTCGCTGGCTCCAGGCTGTTCCGAAAGACATACGCGGTCATATTGAAACCACATATCCGGGATCTCCGGGCCGGGGGGGATCTGATTATGCTTCTTTTGTGGCCCAAGGTGCTCCGGCCTTTTCACTTAGTTCCTTAAGCTGGAGCTATTGGGATTATACCTGGCATACCAATTTAGACACTTACGACAAGATCGTTTTTGATGATGTGCGTAACAATGCGATTCTCACTGCAATCCTTACGTACATGGCCTGTGAAGACCCTGAGAAAACATCCAGAGAAAAAGCTGTACTTCCAACAAGTCTGAAAACAGGTATAAAACAAGAATGGCCAACGCCGCGTTCTCCGGATAGGGCAGGCGGACAAGATAAAAATTAAATTATGAGAAAAATCAACCTCTTTTTTTATTTGGCAATTGCCACAATAGGTTTTGCCCAAACCCCATCAGTTAAAATTTCACCAGATCTTAAGCCGGCTTCACCGGCAACTGTTGGAATGTCTGATATAAGATTAAAACGAATAGATGCCATGCTTAAACAAGCTGTAAAGGATGGTGATATTCCGGGAGCCGTGGCTTTAATTGCAAGAGATGGAAAAATAGTATTCCATAGCGCCTATGGCCTTGCCAATAATACGGCAGGTATTAAAATTTATAATGATGCTATTTTCAGAATTGCCTCACAGACCAAAGCCATAACTTCAACCGCGGTTTTGATGCTCTGGGAAGAAGGAAAATTTAAATTAGATGATCCGGTTTCCAAATATATTCCCCAGTTTAAAGATGCCAAAATTCTCGATACTTTTAACGAAACAGATACTACATACACCAGCATATCTTCAGAGAAAGAAATTACGATTAGACATTTAATTACCCATACCTCCGGAATAGGTTATGGGGTAATTGACGGTGATCCCAGATTCAAAGCAATCTATCACAAGGCTGGTATTACAGATCTATTTACTACTGAGGATATTTCCATAGAAGAGAGTGTGAAGAAACTTGCCGGCCTTCCATTGCATCATACCCCAGGTGAGAAATTTACTTATAGCGAAGGTCTTGATGTTCTTGGTTACTTTATTGAGGTAATTTCCGGCTTACCCTTTGATGAATTTCTCAGAACCCGGATTTTTGATCCTTTAGGCATGAACGACACCTGGTTTTATTTGCCAAAAGAGAAGTACGACCGCTTGGTAAATGTTCAACATAAAGTAGACGGGGAATGGGAAAAATACCCGGTTACGTTCTATGATACAGATTATCCTATTAAAGGCGCCAAAAGGTTTTTTTCCGGTGGAGCGGGTCTTTCCAGTACCGCAAAAGATTATGCAACCTTCCTGCAAATGTACCTGAATAAAGGCGAGTTAAACGGAGTTAGGCTACTGAGCAGAACCACTGTAAGAAGTATCATGGCAAACCAAATTGGGGAGATCTGGAAAGACGGCCCTAAGAATTACGGATTAGCATTTGGGATAGTAAATCAAAAAGGAGAGGATTCTGGCGGCTTGGGTAGTGAAGGTACTTTTGACTGGGGTGGCTATTTTAATACTCAATATTTTGCCGATCCTGAGGAGCAGATCATTGGTATCCTAATGAAACAAACACAAGGCACATCTAATGATAATACAGCCTGGAAATTCCGGCAGATGGTATTTAGCGCTGTAGATGACTAATCTGATTTTTTATTATAAATTAAAATCTAATTGCCAATGTTTTTTAGGATTTTTGCTATTGCCTTTATTTGGAATTGCCCAATTTACTGCTACGGAGTCTGAGGTAGGAATACAAATAAAAGAGGGTGATAAGAGTGTCCTTTTATATCAAAAACAACCCAAATCGATCAAGGGAGAATTCTCTCGAAACATTTTATGAAGAACTGAAATAAACATTTATTATCTTACCATTTATTTTTTATGAAAACCATCCAGCTTTTAATTCTCATTCTGCTCCTGATCCCTGTAAACAATCAGGCTCAAAAACGAAAAACGAAAACAAGTACTCCCCTATTTACAGTTCAGGATTCCCTTTATCTTGGCCTGAAATGGCGTAATATTGGTCCATTCAGAGGCGGTCGGAGTGTAGCAAGCAGTGGAGTTGTTGGTCAGCCTATGACCTATTATATGGGCTCTACCGGAGGTGGGATATGGAAAACAACAGATGATGGAATCAGCTGGAAAAATATTTCTGATGAATTTTTAAAAACAGGAACAGTTGGAGCAATTGGAGTTTCAGAAAGCAATCCAAATATAGTTGTTGCTGGTATGGGCGAACATGCTGCCAGAGGAGTAATGACCTCTATGGGGGATGGTGTTTATAAATCTACTGATGCCGGTAAGACATGGAAGCATATTGGCCTGGATAAAACCCGTCATATTTCAGATGTGGTTATTCATCCGGCAAATCCGGATATTATTTTTATTGGAGCCCAGGGAGCTCAATACGGCCCATCGGAAGACAGGGGAATTTACAGGTCAACAGACGGAGGTAACAGTTGGGAAAAAATTCTTTTTGTCAATAAGACAACAGGAGCCTCTTCCTTGTCTATGGACATGAAAAACCCATTAATTCTTTATGCTGCTTTCTGGGAACACAGCAGATATCCATGGACCATGGAGTCCGGGGGTAAAAACTCGGGGCTTTATAAATCCACAGATGGAGGGACTACCTGGAATAAATTAAAAGAAGGACTACCTGAAGAATTTGGAAAAGCAGGGATATCTGTATCTCGTGCCAATCCGGAACGAGTATTCGCGGTGTTGGAAGCAGAAGGAAAAAAAGGTGGGGTTTACAGGTCAGATGATGCAGGTAAAAAATGGAAACAAGTAAATAAAGACCGGATAAATATTGCACGCTCATGGTATTATATGGAAATATTTGCAGATCCTCAGGATGAAAACCTGGTATATATATGTAATGCCCCGCTAACAAGATCGATCGATGGCGGTAAAACATTTAGCACCTTACCTACTCCACATGGAGACAATCATCATCTTTGGATAAATCCTCTGGATAATAGTAAAATGATTAATTCCAATGACGGTGGGGCCAATGTTTCTAATAATGGAGGTAAAAGCTGGAGTACACAACAAAATCAACCAACTTCTCAGTTTTACAGGGTTATTACCGACAATCTGGTTCCCTATAATGTATATGGTGGCCAACAAGATAATTCTGCGATCGCAATAGCCAGCAGAACCAATGATCAGGGAATCGACTGGAAGGACTGGTATTCTGTTGCCGGGTGTGAAAGTGCCTATCTGGCTTTTGATCCCGATAATCCTGAAATTATATACGGTGGCTGTTATCAGGGGATTATAGAAAAATGGGTAAGAGCTTCAAGGGAAGGTAAACCAATTAAAGAATATCCGGAACTGGCTCTGGGGAACGCCCCGGAAAACTTCAAATTTCGTTATAATTGGAACGCCCCGATTATAAGTTCACCACATGACCGTAATACCATTTATCATGCCGGGAACGTCGTTTTCAAAACCACAGACGGGGGGATTACCTGGTCTGTAATAAGCCCGGATCTAACGCGTAACGACAAAACCAGGCAGGGCCCGGGAGGTGGGCCGTACACTAATGAAGCAGCAGGAGGCGAGAATTATAACACCCTGATGTATCTCGTGGAATCACCCCATGAAAAAGGCGTCCTTTGGGCAGGAAGTGATGACGGCCTTATACATTTAACTAAAGATGGAGGCGAAAATTGGGAAAACGTTACTCCTCCGGGATTAGCGGAAGGCATAATCAACAGTATTGAAGTATCTCCGCATGATGCTGCTACTGCTTATGTTGCAGTTATGCGTTATAAGTTTATGGACTTAAAACCTTACGTATTCAAAACTGCAGATTATGGAAAAACCTGGTCTAAAATAGTAAGCGGAATTACTGACGAACATACATTTGTTCGCGTAGTCCGGGAAGACCCAAAGCGAAAAGGGCTTTTATATGCGGGCACAGAAACCGGTTTGTATATTTCGTTTAATGATGGATTAACCTGGCAACCATTCCAGCTAAACTTGCCAGTAGTTCCCCTTAATGACCTCACTATTCAGGATAACGATCTGGTAGCCGCTACGGCCGGCAGGTCATTCTGGATTTTGGATGATCTTGGGGCAATTCAGAATAGTTCAATAAATAATAATGCTCTTTCCATCTTTAAACCCAAAGATACCTATCTGCTCTTTGGAGGTAGTTCTGAAAAGCCAGTTCCAGGACTCGGACAAAATCCCAAACAAGGGGTTACTTTTGATTATTATTTGAACAAGGATGCGGACAGCCTGCATTTGGAATTACAAGTACTTCAAAATGGAAAACTGATTAGAACCATCACTAATAAAAATCAAAAAGATTTTAAAACATGGCCAGGAGGACCTGCAAAACCAGCGGTCTTGTCTTCAAAAATGGGGTATAACCGATTTACCTGGGATTTTAGAAAAGAAACACTTCCAGCTGTAGATAAAGTATTTGTCTATGGAAATTATTCAGGTTCCAGCGTAGCTCCAGGTACTTATAGCCTGCGTTTGTCGTTAGATGACAAGATGGCCGAAACGGAAGTGACTATTCTTCCCAACCCGAAAGTTAGGGCTTCCAAATCCGATTTTGATGAACAACAATCCATATTGGATCAGATTGAAAATACAATTAAGAATATTCATGAATCCGTGACTCAAATGCGATCGGCAAAAAAACAATTAAAGACTTATGAAGAGCTACTTAAAGAAAATGAAGTTGCAATTGATCTATTGGAAAAGGGAAATGAACTAATAAAACGTATAGACAGCTGGGAACAAAATCTTATCCAGCCTAATCAGAAAACTTTTCAGGATGTCATTAACTACAATAACCAACTAAACGCCCAATTAATGCATCTGAAAGGGTTTGTAGACAACTCAGATCCGAAAGTTACGCAAGGGTCTAAACAAAGGCTAGCGGATCTGCTAGAAGATTGGAAAACCTATGAGAATGAGAAAAAAGCCATTGTGAATACGGAGATGGCGGCCTATAACAGGGAGTATTCAGACTTGGAATTGCCTGCATTGATACTAAAAGAGTAAACTATAAGGGTTGTAATATAAATTGGGTAACCAGCACGAAAAGTTATACAAACATTTAAATATTGGTAATACCCCTTAATGGCTTGCTATGAACAAATCATTTTTTGAAGAAATAACATATAAAGATCAGGATTTCACGAAAGTGAGATTGGAAAAAGCAGAATACGAAAACTGTATTTTTGAAGGCTGCAATTTTGCTGATTCATACCTGGATAATACGAATTTCACAACAAGTAAATTTAAACATTGCAACTTAAGTAATGCCAATATTAAACATACTGTATTTAATGAGGTTTCATTTTCTTACTGCAAACTGACAGGCCTTCACTTTGAAGATTGTAATCCCATTTTGCTTTCACTTTCCTTTGATCATTCTTCATTGATCATGGCTTCATTTTACCAGTTACAACTTAAAAACATTGAGTTTACTGAATGTAAACTCATTGAAGCCGACTTTACAGAGGCCAACCTCAGAAATGCACGATTTGCAGAATGCGATTTAAATAAAGTCATTTTTGAAAAAACGAATCTGGAGCAGGCTGATTTAAGCACAGCAATCAATTTTAAGTTTGACCCTGAGCAAAATCGACTCAAGAAAGCTAAATTCTCAAAAGATGGAGTTGTAGGGTTGCTTGGAAAATACGATATTGTAGTAGTATAGCTTACTAACACCATTATAGGGAGTAACTTTTTCTTTTACCACACATGGAACATCAGGAAGAAAAAAAATGTCTTGAATGCGGAGAAATAATCAGGGGCCGGGTAGATAAAAAATACTGCTCGGACTATTGCCGTAATGCATATAATAATAAACTCAATAAGGATAGTAAAAACCTTGTAAGAAACATAAATAACAGACTACGAAAGAATTACAGGGTCCTAGACAGTTTTTCCTTAAAAGACGGGAAAACCCGAACAACTAAGACCCGTCTTATGGACAAAGGCTTCGACTTTGAATATATAACCAATCTTTATACTACAAAAAAAGGTACGACCTATTACTTTGTATACGATCTTGGCTATCTGCCTTTGGATAATGATTATTACATGATCGTTAAACGGGAATAGAATTTACCGGTGTGAAAGGAAAGTATCCGGTAAATGAAAATCAACTGCTTTAATTCCGAAAATTATTGATAGTTATGACTGGTAAGTTTAAGAGCAGCTATCACAATATCCTTACGACTTATCTGGCCAACTAAAATCCCATCTTTTAAAACCGGTAATCGCCTGCGATTGTTTTTATGAAAAACTCCCGCAGCATCAAAAATGCTCATGTCGTTTGGTATTGTCTCAATATCTTTTGTCATAAAACGCTCCACGCTTTTATCAAGAATAGGCTGGTTAAAATAGCGGCTTTCCGATATTTCTTTCATACAATCGGCCTCCGAAATAATTCCTACTAAAAACCCACTGTCATCCAAAACCGGTCCCCCGGAAATATGATTTTTGGCAAAAGATTCCATTACCTCGAGTATGGACTGATCAGTACTAAAAGTCAGTAATTTTCTTGTCATATAATCCTCCACCAGGATGGGAGCATTATACTCCTTTTTGGATCCCTCTTTGGCTCTTCGGCCCATAAAACTCTTTATTCCCATACCTTTTCTAAAATTAGCTTAATCTTAAATATACACTTTTCTTGCTTAATTATTGAATATATTCGCCAAAACGAACTAAACTATTAGAATTTTATACTTTTATCTGATAATTCTATAACATGAAGATATATGCCAAAATAGTATCATTTCTGCTGATTCTATTGGCGATTTACCTGAGTTTTGATACTGCAATGCCCACTTATAAAAAAGATGCAGAGCAGTCCCAGACCACTTTTTCTACTGACAGGGCTCTACTACATGTTGAATCAATCTCTAAACAGCCCCATGGGATAGGTTTTGAAGCACATGATACTGTAAAAAATTATATTATTGATCAATTAACCCAATTGGGTATGGAAACCTCAGTTCAGAAAGGATATACCGCCGGAGATTGGGGTAATTTCAGCAAAGCGGAGAATATAATTGCCAGAATAAAAGGCTCTCAGCCAGGAAAGGCTCTTTTGCTGCTTTCGCATTACGATAGCAGTCCGCATTCTTCTTTTGGAGCAAGCGATGCCGGCAGCGGTGTAGCGACCATTCTGGAAGGCATCAGAGCCTATATGGCTAGCGGGAAGACACCTAAAAATGACATTATTATCCTTATTACAGATGCTGAAGAACTGGGGCTTAACGGGGCAGATCTATTTGCAAATAATCATCCCTGGGCAAAGGAAGTTGGTTTGGCTTTGAATTTTGAGGCGAGGGGTAGCGGAGGACCTGGTATTATGCTTATGGAAACCAATAGGGGAAATGGAAAACTTCTTGAAGAATTTATCAAAGCAGATCCAAATTTCCCTGTAGCAAATTCTTTATTCTACAGTATTTATAAATTTCTACCCAATGATACAGATCTTACTGTTTTTAGGGAAGATAGGGATATTGAAGGTTTTAACTTTGCATTTATTGATGATCATTATGACTACCACACTGCCCGTGATACTTATGAGCGATTAGACAGAAATACTTTGTCTCATCAGGGAAGCTACCTTATGCCACTTTTGCAACATTTCAGTGAGGTAGATTTGTCTAATATGAAGAGTTTGAATGACTATGTATATTTTAACCTTCCCTATTATAAGATGGTATCTTATCCTTTTGAATGGATTTGGCCCATGTTTTTTTTGGGTTTTGCGATGTTGTGCCTACTATTTATTTACGGTTTTAAAAAGAAGCGTCTTAATCTACGGGAAATTGGGAAAGGATTCCTGCCACTTATAATAATAATAACATTAAATGCGCTTGTTGGATGGTATAGCTGGTCCTTTCTAAAGTGGCTATATCCACATTACAAAGATATCTTGCACGGTTTTACCTATAATGGCCATATCTATATTCTGGCATTTGTTTTATTCTCTATTAGCACTTGTTTTTGGACCTATCATAGATTTAGAAAAATATCTATCTCTAATCTATTGGTAGCGCCAATAATTATTTGGTTTTTAATATGTTGGGCAGTAGGGGCTTATCTTCCAGGGGCCAGTTTTTTCATTATTCCGTTGTTCGCACTATTAGGGTCTTTTATGATTGGCTTAAATCAGGATAAACCCAACCTTTACATTCTTGTCTTACTGGCTCTGCCGGCGATTTGGATTTATAGCCCTTTTATCAAATTATTTCCTATTGGCCTGGGATTAAAAATGATGGTCACTGCCACGGTCTTAAGTACTTTAACTTTTATGTTACTGCTTCCTGTTTTCATTGCGTATAAGTACAAGAATCGTATTGGTTATATGTTTCTTTTATTGTTCCTTGGTTTTATGGTATCTGCCCATATAAACTCTGGTTTTAGTAGCGAAAATGCCAAACCAACAAGTCTCTTGTATGTGCTTAATACAGATCAAAAAAGAGCACAATGGGCAACTTATGAGAATGTACTCTCCACATGGACATCCCAATATCTGGGAGAAACCAAAAAAAGGCCGGACAGTCTTGCGGCTTCTAATATAAGTAGTAAATACGCTACCAGATTTACCTATATGGCAGACGCCCCAATTAAAGAAATTTTGCCACCAAATGTTGAGGTTGCGGTTGATACGGTTATTGGAAATAAACACATGTTTGAGTTGTGCATTACCCCACAGCGCGACGTAAATCGTTTGGACATCTTTACAAACGCAGTAAATATTTTAGAAGCAAAAGTGAATAATGTTGCATTATCTGACTACTATCTAGAGCATAGGAAAGGAGGTAAGCTAATTACACATTTCATAAGTGATAATGATTTTACGGAAATTCAGCTAAGTATTCCTGAAGACGAATTTTTAGAACTAACTCTGTATGAGGCTTCCAATGATCTACTGGATAATCCTTCATTTTCGATACCCGAAAGACCAGGAGCAACCATTCCTATGCCCTTTGTACTTAATGATGCTGTTTTATTGATTAAAACGATTAAATTTTGAAAAATACTATAGGAATTATTGGATGCGGATGGCTAGGGTTACCTCTGGCCAAATCTCTGATACAAGCCGGCTATTATGTACATGGAAGTACTACCAATAAGGACAAACTTGATGCCTTAGAGAAGGAAGGAATAAGGCCCTTTATCGTCATTTTAGATCAGGAAAGGATTACAGGCTCAATTACAGAGTTTCTGAACGAGGTTGACATCCTTGTAATAAATGTGCCCCCCGGACTCCGAGGTAACTACAAAGAGAATTATGTCTTCAAAATGAATCTTTTACACGAGGAGATAGGAAAATCAAGCGTAAAAAAAATAGTTTTTGTGAGCAGTATTTCGGTTTATGGAGCTGCTGTGGGTGAGGTAACCGAAGACAGCATACCCAAACCTATAACTGAATCTGGAAGGCAACTATTTGAAGCCGAAAAGATCTTTCAAAACGACAAAACCATTCAAACTGCCATCCTTAGATTTGGAGGTCTTATAGGTCCCAACAGACACCCCGTTACTATGTTGTCCGGTAAAAAAGGACTAGACAATGGTAATGAACCCATTAACCTGATACATTTAGATGATTGTATTCATCTTATAAAAACAGTGATTGAAAACAATTGGTGGAACCAAATCTTTAACGGAGTTTACCCGGATCACCCTTTGAAAAGAGACTATTATTACCAAACGGCTGATAAAAATATGCTCCCAAGGCCTGTATATCTAAGCCTTGAATCCAAAAAAAGTGGAAAAATAGTGATTAGTAGGAATTTTCTTAATAAAAATGTTATCTTTTATACCAGTATAAAATAGCAATTCACAACAACTATAACCACTTTTACAACAAAAACATCGATAAAAGGTTAATTTATAGCGTTGATTTTCAGCTATTTATCGATTATCTGTATCTTTATATAAACATTAAATCCCTAAATGTCATGGAAAAAACAAAATTAAAGGGGAGGATTTTAATGGAACTGGAAAGTCTCATCTCCCGTAGTTGTGCAAAATGCAAGATGACCAAAAACTTTCAAAGCCTGCATAAGGCTATTGTAAAGAATCATTACAATGCCACAGATGTGTCTATTGATTATCACAGGAAAAGGATAGCTATGGATATTGTAATGAATGAAAAGGATTATGATCCCCAAAAAGTTAATTTGAGACTACCAACCTTATACACAAACCTGTTCTTTAATAATTTATGCGAATTTCTAAAATCCTGCATAGACAAAGATAACAGGAGTCTTGCATTTTATGCCGGGTTGTTAAATTCTTACTCTAAAAAAGAGGAAAAATTAACCCTTGTATAAATTCTTCTGAGCTAAAGACCACCATACTAAAAAGGATGCCCTTGGGCATCCTTTTTTTATACTTCCTGACGAATCCCGAAACCGGCCCATTGTAAAAACTATTAAGAAAAGACATGTTATTTAATAATTGTTATACACTAAATAAATTCATCTAATTGACTTTTAAGAGTTTCCTTATGTAAAGACCAAAAAAAATGTATTAGTTTTGCCGCACGAAATTTATATGATAATGAAGAAGTTTATATTTATTCTTATTACTGGTTTGGGATTCATTCACTGCGGTTTTTCACAAACCAACTCAGAGCTTCAAAAGCATTTTGAGGCATATTATGCGCAAATGAGAAAACAGTCCGATATAAACGGTGTAATCAATGCTTTAACTCATTTGAACGTACTTTCACCTTCAGTTGAAAGGAGAGATACCCTTGCATACGTATATGCCAACAACAACCAGCATCTACAGGCTTTAAATACAATTGGTATTGAAAAAAACGATGCAGATTCTGATCTTGCAGTCCAGGTAAAGGCCATTTCATTAAAAGCCTTGAACCAGCCTAAAAGAGCCCTTGAACAGTTTGAGGTTTTATATTCCAGGCACCCCAACGCTTATTTGGCATATGAATTGGCAGATCTCAAAATTCAGACAGGGGATAACGCAGGAGCCAATATCAACATTGAATATGGTATTCTTAATTCCAAAGATGATATGATGTACACGTTTTATGAAAGACAGCAACCATATGATGTATCCCTAAAAGCAGCCTTTTATCATTTAAAAGGTCTTGTTCAATACAATATGAATAAGGATGATATTGATCTGGCTATTGCTACCATTAATGAAGCATTAAAAATTGATCCTAATTTTAATCTGGCAAGCCTAAGTAAGCAGGCACTGGAATCCAGGAAAGTCGAACCTGCCGAAAAACAAAATTAAGGTAATCCGGCGAGAATAGTATTAAGGCGGGCTATAGTTGCCCGCTTTTTTATTGCTATGATCTAAGGGATATTAAATGGCAGTTCATTAAGGCGAGGGTATAACCCGCCTTTCTTCAGTTAATTTAAATAATAAATCTAAACCATTTTTCGTGTTTTTCATAAATGCCTTTTTGGCAAATAGATACAGTGCTATTTTCTTTAAAAAAGATCTTGTCTCCCAATATAATTCTATTTTCAAATTGCAGGCATTTTCTGAAATTGGGCTAATCGTATAAAATTGATATATTACATCTGCAATGGGAATACTTTTGGTCATTTCACCATAGACATATTTTCCCGGTTTAACTTTTTTCTTAACAGCCACAAAGTTCAAATGTTTATTATTTATTACACATACGTGTTCTGAACCTAGTCTTGTAACTTCATTTTCATTATACTCAAATTTATCCACCCCATGAACCCAAAGATGGCGATATGAAAGGTTGGTAATATACTCCATGAGAGATTCAGCTGCTACTGCAAAATCTCTGTCCAAAACAACGCCGGGTGGTTTATCAAATACTATCTCTTTGGCCGTGGAATACTCAATTATATTTAGTTTGCTACTATCAATTAAAGAATATATGTATTCAACTTCTTTTTGGTCATAAGTGTCTTTCCCCTGTTTAAATCTGAAAACTTTGCTGTAATAATATATGGGAAGCTCAATATCAGAAGAGAGTTCTTTGCTTATTAACACGTAATTATCACTTTCAACAGAATTCTTGAGTAACCTATGCGCTTCTATTACCTGTTTCCCAAAAGGTTTTCTATTGCCCTGTACCTCCAGAAATTCTATGTCGCCACAATGTGCAACAATTTTTAATTCCAGTTTTGGAGCTGTTGCACAGGCATTACACGGGCATACTCTATTCTTTTCTAAAAGTTTGAGATGCCCCGTAAATGCTGTAAACATGGTTTCAATCTGCGCGAGCAATTTTTCCTGTGAAAGCAGCTCTCCTTCGCGATAGAAAAAAAGTGCGTCTCCTTCTACCTCAGCAAGCTGTAATTCCTCCGTATTCGCCTCTATAAGTACCTCTAACAATTCAGCAATAACATGCTGGCTATGCGCTACTTCAGTGGTCTGTACGAATTTGGTAAAACCCGAAATGTCCGGTATGAAAAGGAGTGACTTTGACATGGTGAATGATAATTATCTTCTGAAAATTATTATTTAATAAGTCTTGAAATTACTCTAAACTTTCACAGCACTCTAAAATTATTTTAAGAAGAAGAAAACTTTACTGTACTTCCATTTGGTCTACTAAAGCCTTAAAGCCTAAGGCCACCCCATTGGTCCAGCCAAATCCATCCTGGGTCTC
The DNA here is from genome assembly GCA_964536335.1 of uncultured Eudoraea sp. Lineage (GTDB taxonomy): Bacteria > Bacteroidota > Bacteroidia > Flavobacteriales > Flavobacteriaceae > Eudoraea. The sequence continues at coordinate 15,191 of CAZHWD010000073.1, forward strand.
ATATTCACCCCCTCCGGAGAGTAAGCTGGTATCCTCCACATTGTACTTTTCCATCATCTTTCCGGTATTTTCATACACTCTTTCATTAATTGCCAGCCACCTCTTCATAATATCCAAAGCTTCTTCCTTATAACCATAATTAAGCAACCCATGCACAGCCATCCAATGTAAAGGTGCCCATCCGTTTGGTGCATCCCATTGTTGCCCTGTATTTTTTAGGGTGGTAAGCAGTCCGCCATCTTTTAAAAACTCAGTAATTAATCTTTCTTTTACCGCTTCTGCCTGTTCCTTCGTTGCAATACTAAAGAATAAAGGATATGTAGCTGCCAATGTGAATTCATCTGTGTTACTTTTCGTTTTAAACTCAAAATCCATAAAAAATTGTTCCTCTTCAATCCAAAAAGTTTCCAGAATCAAATCCTTCCGATTTAATGCCTTTTCCTTATATAGGGATTCAGCTTGCTTATTCCCTTTTAAATTATATCCCCTGGCTATTTGATTCTCCATAAAATAAATCAGGCAGTTCAGATCTACCGGTAATATATTTGCAGTATTGGTTGACTCAAAGTTATCTTCCTCGGCATACCATCGGCTGCTAAAATCCCAGCCGGAAGTCGCTCCCGCCCTTAAATTGACATATAGTTCCGTTTTCTCTTTTTCCGTTCCAAGGTCATCCGCTAAATGATAATCTTCTTTATAGCTTTCAGGGCGTGGCGTAATACTACTGTCCCAATACCGGTTAAGGAATGAATCATCACCTACTTTAACTACATACTTGTTAGCCTCATATGGTTCCTTAATAACATCTTTACCAGCCATCCAAAAATCGTACTCTTTCTCAATCATTGGCAAATATTCTACTAAAAGCATACTGTCTTTGCGGGCAAGTGCAGTTGCCATAAGTGTAAAGAAAGGGGGTTGTGAACGGCTTAAATAATAGTTTCTGGTACCATTTGGGATAAAGCCCAGGGTATCAATTAAATAATCGAAATTATCTACCATGTTCCTGGCAATGCTTTCCTGATTATCTACCAACAAACCTTCTATGGTAAAATAACTGTCCCAATAATAAATTTCCTTAAATCTCCCTCCCGGTACAACATATTCATAGGGTAAAGATATCCGGGAGCTATATGGAATTACGGAATCCGGTCCTCTGGTTAATTTACCCCAGATGCTACTAATATGTTCATACATAGTATGGGTAGTATCTGTTGTAAAGGTCAGAGTAGCTGTAGATTTATCGCTAAAATTTTTCGCAACGAACGCCTTAAGGTCAAAATTCTCATTTTGCCTTTCCTTTTCATATTTCTTGTTAAGTGCGTAATAAGATTCCTTTGGAACCAGATCTACAAAAGTTTTGGAATCTTCAAATAAAGCCTGCATTTGCACATCCTTAAATAAGGGCGATGCATAATAATCTATTTGCTGCTCCCTGGGTTCCGTTTTGCAACCCACAAATACTATAAATAGAAAAATTAGAGGGAGAAAGTTTCTGTTCATTTTCATAATATAATAATTTAACGCACAATCACATTTTATACCAGTGTACTAGCGTAGTTTCCTATTTAAGATGAATAGGCTGTCCTTTTCTTTCTTCAGTTCACTGACGTGATCTACATCTTCATTTGGAATAGTAATGGAAAGCACATAGTGTTTTATCCTCCATTTACCATTTTCTTTGGAAAGCACACCTGATCCTCTGCAAATTTCCATTCGGGTATCCAATAATTCATCAAACCAGGCAAAATTTCCTGATTCATTAATGTAAATATTTCGTTCAATAGTAGTAAAACTCCAGGCTTTGCCGCGATCAAAATAAGGTTTTGAAAATTCCTTGAAATCGTCATTTTGCCAATTTTCTGATGCATCGGTACCAATAAAAACTCCGTCATCGGCAAGGATCCCAAAATAAGTTTCAAAATCGGCTTCAGATGCCGCCTTATGCCATTTATTAATCATTTCATTTACTTCCTGCCTATCGTCATCCTGGGCAATCAATTGCCCGGCACATAACATTATGATAATTACTAATAACCTATTCATCTAAAATCAATTTTGTATCAAAATTATAATTAACCATCACATTGAATTGATTACGCAGGCCATTAAATGCATTCACCATTTCAATAGTTGGTTCCAATGGATCCTTACGGTATTCAAGGGTCGCCTTTACTTTTAAAATATAGGTTTTAAACACTTTTTGACGGCTTTTTACCTGTGGTTTATCAAAAGTTTCAGGGTATTGGGAAACCACGAGCGCATTTTGTTTTTCTATAAACTCATCAATAAGCAGAATAAGTTCTTCATTATTTTCAACAGAGTAAAGTCCATCAAAAGCGTTATCCAAGTCATTAAATTCGGCCCATGTATCGAGTATTGCCTTGGCACCGCTATTCAATATTGATTTTTTGGGTAGTTTTTGAGCATCAAATTCCAGTTCGTCTGTCTTTATACTTTGCTCATTCCTTTGATTGTTGCCACAGGAAAACAAGAGTAAGAATGTTAACCCAAAAGCAAACAATTTTCTCATAGGACGAATGTACAAATTTTAATAAAAGCTATCTTTACCAAGGAATTATATTTACTCCATATCTATGCAAAAATCTATCCTTATTTTAGGAGCCTGTGGACAAATTGGTACAGAACTAACCCTGGCCCTACGAGAATTGTACGGTAATGAACATGTAGTTGCCAGTGATATTCGTGAAGGCAGTGATAGTTTGATGAACTCCGGACCTTTTGAATTACTCGATGCTACCAATTATGAAGCCATAGAGGATGTCGTATTGTATCATGAAATTGAGGAAGTATATTTGATGGCCGCTATGTTGAGTGCTACAGCTGAAAAATTTCCTGAAAGGGCATGGAATTTAAATATGAATTCACTTTTCAACGTACTAAACCTGGCGAAAGAAAGAAAAATTGAAAAAATTTTCTGGCCTTCCAGTATTGCTGTATTTGGCCCGAACACTCCAAAAGAGAATACGCCTCAAAGTACAGTAATGGAACCCAGCACTGTTTACGGCATAAGCAAGCAATCCGGTGAAAGATGGTGTTCCTATTACTACCATAAATTTGGAGTAGACGTGAGAAGTGTAAGGTACCCGGGATTAATTAGTTGGAAAACCCTTCCTGGAGGAGGTACCACAGATTATGCCATTGAAATTTATCACGAGGCCCTCAACAAGGCAAGCTATACTTGTTTTCTGAATGAGGATGTAAAACTTCCCATGATGTTTATGGACGATGCGATCAGGGCGACTATTAAACTTATGGAATCCAATCCGCAAAAAATAACTGTGAGATCTTCATATAATCTGGCGGCCATGAGTTTTTCGCCGGCCGATATGAGTGCCAGTATAAAAAAACACATCCCAAATTTCAAAGTATCGTATAATCCGGATTTCAGACAGAGTATTGCAGAAACATGGCCTAACAGCATTGATGATTCTAAAGCAAAAGAAGATTGGGGTTGGGAGTCGAAGTTTAACCTTGAAAATACCACAGTAGAAATGTTAAAGCACCTGCCTTCTCAAAGTTTTTAGACCCTCATTAACTATTTGAGACAGATGGCTCACTACAAAGGAATTATCCGTATTTTTAAAGTTTAAAAGAATCAATTATGAAATGGGTTTTTCTCTTCTTTACGGTATTTTCTATGGTAAGTATGCGGGCTCAGATCTCTCCCGGGGTTTATCATGCACAGGACAGTGTTAACGGGCTCAGTTTAATACATGAACTAAAAATTGACAACACTTATTTAATTCATACAATTTATACTGAATCACCCGCAGGGTTTGTCAAAACCCTGGGTGGTTTTTATAAATTAGAGAATAATGTCTTAACTGTGAAACTTGAATTTAATTCTAATTATGAGGAAGATACTACCACATCTGTTGAATTACCTATAGAAATTGTTGAAGAAGGTTTGGTTTTAATTGGGGATAATAATCTAAACTTTAAGAAAGATCCGGATTTTAAGCAGCCATTAGATGGCAAGTGGCTTTTTGCAACTCGTGGCCCCGATGAAGGCCAGGAAAGACGTGGAGAAAGTAATTCTCGAAAAACAATGAAATTTTTATCGGATGGACATTTTCAATGGATTGCTTATGACACGGAAACTTTTAAATTTTCCGGTACAGGCGGTGGAACATACACCTCAAAGGATGGGGTTTATTCTGAAAACATTCAATTTTTTTCCAGGGATAACGCCAGGGTAGGCGTACAGCTTAATTTCACTTATGAAATAAAAGGTGATGACTGGCATCATAAAGGGAAAAATAGCAAGGGTGGACCCATGTATGAAATATGGGCAGTAAGAAAATAATCTCTTTCTAAGTATTCTTTATATCGGATATACCCCCTGTTTTCTCGAGTAGTTTAATGGAGCTGATTTCAACTCCTTTATCTATAGGTTTAAGCCTATCAACCATATTAAGGGTCACTATACTTGCCCCGTGCATGGCTTCAACCACCACCCCTGTTTTATAATTGGTTTTTACGGTAATCAATATTTTGATCTGATGGCCCTCCACTTCATAAACTATGTCTGTATACTCAATTGGCAAAGGATGACAGTCAGGTAGCAGGTCCGAGGTCTTCTTAACCCCTAAAAATCCAGAGCCGACTTACTCATGGCAAATACATCGCCTTTAGGTACTATTTTGTTCAGAATGGCCTCTACGGTATCTTTAGAACTTACATGAATATAGCCTGGGCAATAGCCGCTCTAAGTGTACTTTTTTTATGTGTAATATCTACCATTTTCAGCTGTTTACTTTCCACTGGTAAGAATCGTCCTTAAATAATTCCTTGCCAAAAACAGGAACCTGCCTTTTAATTTCTTCAACCACCTCATGTAAAGCTTCAAACACTTCTTTCCGGTGAGGCGAGGAAACGAATACTAACAAGCATATTTCGCCTGTCTTAACAATTCCAATGCTGTGGTAAATGTGCAGACAACTCAGGTTGAAATTCTTAAATGCTGACTCCCTTATCTCGTGAAATTTTAGGTTAGCCATTTCTTCATAAGCAGAATACTCAATGGCCTCAACCTTTTTTCCTTCAATTTCGTCTGCCCGTACCTGTCCTAAAAATATATCATGGGCACCAATCTGAGTTTTTGTTTGGTGTTTAGCAATGGACTGAGCTATAAATTCTGGAGTAATTGCCCCCTGTATAAATACACTTTTTACCTTTGGTTTTTCCATAAGGAATTTGCTTTGTTGCTAAAGTACTAAGATTTTGGAAATTGAAATCATCCGAAATGTTTGTCGTCTAAACCGGCAGTATTAAATTCTATATGTTACTCCAGAACTTCATACACAGTAACCGGATCAGCCTTATTTTTCATGCTAATACTACCAACTTTTTTGCAGTGAAAAGATTCCTTAACCCGCTCATAACCACTCTCGGAAATTATGATTTGGTTTTCTCCCGCAGCATCCTGTAATCGAGCCGCGGTATTCACATTATCACCGATGACCGTATAATCCAAACGTTTTAGACCTGAAGATCCTATATTCCCTGAGATCATTTCCCCGCTTTTAATACCAATGGATACCTTGGGTTGGAACTTAGTACTGTCATCTGCTGCAGGGAGGGCATTTATCTGATCGCGTACGGCCAGGGCCGCATCAATGGCCCGATCTAAATGGTAGTCTCCTTTGAATACTGCCATGATAGCATCACCAATAAACTTATCTACATGGCCTTCCTGTGCGAGAATCTCCTTCACCATCACATCAAAATAGGTATTGAGCATAGTTACAACCACATCTGGGGTGGTATTTTCACTTATAGCCGTAAAACCACACAGGTCTATGAACATCACAGTCGCCTCAATATTTTCATTGGCCATGATGGTGGATTCATATTCTTGACTGCCCATAAAATTCAGTACGTTTTCATCTACATACATCTTAAGTATGTTGTTTTCCTTGATGGCTTTGAGGGTTTCTTTTATCTGACGAGCATGTTTCAAAGTCTTTTCCATCGTAATTGTCAAGTCTTGAAAATCAATGGGCTTGGTAATAAAATCAAAAGCCCCGCGGTTCATCGCTGTCCGAATATTGTCCATATCACCATAGGCAGAGACCATCACCGATTTAAGTAGCGGATTTAATTCGTTGAGTTTGGTAAGCAAAGTAAGCCCGTCCATTTCAGGCATATTAATGTCGCTCAACACTATGTCCATGTCCGGTATAGCAACTAGTTTCTCCAGGGCATCCTTCCCGTTGATGGCAAATACAAATTCATATTCGTTTTGCCGTATTTGTTTTCGGAACTTTTGTTTGATGAGTACTTCTAAATCTACCTCATCATCTACAACTAAAATTTTTGACATTACAATAGTGCTTTTAATTTTTCTTTTAAAATACCAAATTCTAAGGGTTTTGTCAGGAAATCATCTGCCCCTAGTCTCATAGCGGTATCGTAGTTTTCCTTATCGCCATAGGCGGTTATCATCATGACCACCGGTGGTGGCTTTACAAAGTTTTTCTTAATTTGTTCCAAAAGCTCCAACCCGCTCATTCCCGGCATATTAATATCAGAAAGGATAAGTACCGCTTCATGATTAAGTTCACCCAAATAAGTGAGTGCCTCTTCTCCGGAAAATGCAAATGCAAAATGCAGTTCATTATTCCGGATCTCTTTCCGGAAACGCTGCTGAAACAGCAATTTTACGTCCTGTTCGTCGTCTACCACTAATATTTTCATATCGTATTGGTGTTTGATATTATTCCTGCTAATTCTTGTAATTTAAACATCAT
>CAZHWD010000074.1:0-3376 GCA_964536335.1 uncultured Eudoraea sp.
TTATCTCATTTTTTTATAATTGTTGCTACTTGGCTATATGTTTATACGAAATATAACAAAACACATTGTAAAACCGTTAGTAGTAAAGGTCTAAGAGAAATTAAACGTTAGGATTATTTGCCTCTATGGAAATCGAGGCCATTGTAAATTAAGAGTATATGAATCTTATTGTTGTAGCTAAGTATTATCCACCTCATTTTAAGAGTGCCCGTGCAATACAGATGGAAAGGGTGGTAAATGCCTTGATTAAATATACTGATATTAATATAAATGTTATTACTGCAGGAAAAAAAGATGAGATAAAGCAAATTAATAACCGGTTAACTATTCATAGAATACAATATAGCCTTAGTAATAATTTGTTTAAAAGAGTTTTCGATAGATTAATTGGTGATTTTGAAGTTATAATTCCAAATAAGTTTGTAAAGTATGCAATTAATATATGTGAGGACCTATTGGAAAATAAAAGCGATTCTATCTTATTAACTGCTTCTACACCTTTTGATTCTCATATAGTTGGTAGAAATATAAAAAACAACCATAAAGAATTTTCGTGGCTCTGTTTTTTTAGTGACCCTTATCCGATATCATTAGCACCTAAACCTCACTATCGATGGTCTTTTTTGAATTCTATTCAAAAGAAGAAGATGAAATCAGTTTTAAAAGAATGTAATGGGGTATTATCTCCAAATAACTTTATTCTTGAGAGATTTAAGGCTGAATATAAATTAAATAAAGATTGTTATTTAAAAGCTGTCCCACATTGTGGAATTCATGAGTTAGCTAAACCCGAAAATCTGAAGAAAGGGTGGTTAGTGCATTTAGGTTTTTTAAGTAAAGAGCGTAGCTCAAAGGAATTGTTAATAGCTTTAAAGGAATTAAAAAATGAATTTGAAGGATTTAAAGGATTTTTACAAATAGGGAAAGTAAGTGAAAAATTTAGACGAATGAGCTTAAAATATCAATGTAATAGCTTTATTCAATATGAATCTGGTTTGTCTCCGGAAAGTGCTTTAGTCTTAGCCTCTAAATATGAAGTTGCACTTATTATTGAAGCTCCAATGACCAAGAGTATTTTTACTCCTAGCAAAATTGCAGAACTGGCAATCTCACATTCAAAAATTGTTGCAATTACTCCAAGGATTAGTCCCTTGAGTGAATTAAACAGCAGTGGTTCGCTTTATACAGCCCAATATAATAGTGATGATATAAATGAGCAAATACAGAAAGCCTTTTTATCAAAGAGAAAGGAATCTGACTTGAAGGATATTTTTACACCAAAAATGGTAGCAAAGGCGTATTATGAAGTTTTCGAAAATTTATAACTGAGAACAAAAGCAAAGCGTCCCGCTCTGCTAGACAATCATATTACTTTTGGGGGGTTTTTTATACAGCAGCAAATTAAAACCCAGATGGGTTGCTGAATTTTGCTTTCCGTTCCTGTTCATTAAAAAATAAAATAAGTCCTCCGAGTGCTCAGGTAGCTCTGCGGTGAAAATGAATATCAAATTAATCCTCCGCTAGAAAATTAATCATGGCGCCCTTTTTATAAATGGCAGTTGATTCACGTCTGAAATTTAGATCTTGGAGGAGTAATGGAAATCTTAATTACAGGAGGCAGCGGATTTATCGGAACATCTCTTTTTTCGCATTTGCTTCCAGCAGGCCATTGAATCGTTATTTTTGACAAAGAAAGAAGTCGCAAATTTCCAGATCTTTGTATCGTCGCTGATATTATAGATAAATAAATATTGGCGGATTCAATGAGTGATGTTGGCATTGTTTATCACTTAGCGGCTAAGCATCGTTATGAGGTGCGTCCAGTTTCGCTCTACAATGAAATCAACGTCGGAGGTGTAGAGAATTTAGTTTATGGATTAGAAAAAAATGGCATTAAGAAATTAATTTCGGAATTATATACCAAAAAAAGGCTCCAAATTGTCCTGATCTGACAAACTGTTCTGGTAATATCTCCTCCAAAAACTGAAAGGAGGAGTATTATGAATACTGACCAACTTAGCGAAAGATTTCCCGATGAGAACACTTGCCGGACATTTTTTGAATCCATCATCTGGAGAAATGGCCGTTTCTGTCCGCATTGTGGCTTTGAAAGAACCTATCACATTTCAGGCAAAACCTCTAGAACCGGGTTATACGAGTGTGGCCGGTGCAAGCGGCAATTTACGGTAACTACCAAAACTCCTATGCACAGCACCAAGCTGTGTTTGTGGAAATGGCTGCTGGCCATGTATTATATTGTTAATTCAAGCAAAGGCGTCTCCTCTGTATTCTTGGCCAAGTGGATTGGAGTGACCCAAAAAACCGCTTGGAAACTGGGCCATGCCGTGCGCGAAATGATGGATCCCGATAATGAGGGCCAACCCGTGCTTGGCGGCACTGTTGAGCTGGACGAAAAATACTTTGGCGGAAAGCCGCGACATAAAGTCGGTGTTCGACACAAACGCGGAAAGGGTACTGAAAAGCAAGCTGTGCTGGTGGCCGTCGAGCGCCATGGCTCTGTCCGTTCGGCGTTGATTGATAGTGATAAGACCGCTGAGCTGCTGCCTTGGGTTGAGCGTTTTGTTCAAAAAGATGCCCATCTGATGAGCGATGAAAATCATGCGTATCGAAAGATTGGTCAGCAGTATGCTTCGCACGCGTGGGTCAAACACAGCATGGAAGAATTTTCCCGAGGCGATGTGCATAACAACACGGCCGAATCGTTTAGCTCTCTGCTGGAACGAGCTAAACTGGGAGTATTTCATCACATGAGTACAACGCATCTGAGACGCTACCTTAACGAAATTGGTTTCCGCTGGGACCATCGACTTCCCAAAGAAAAAGTAACTAAGAGCGGTACGAAAAAAACCATTATGATTCCGATGCCGGTTATGAACAAGTTGCAGTCTTTATTAGTCCACGCATTCGGCAGGCAGATACGGTGGACAAAAAGCGGCGGCATTCGAAAACTTATACCCGCTTGCATTGAGAGTTGCTAGCCTTTTTTTGGTATATAATTCCGTTAAACATAGCATATAGGAACAATATCAATATGTTTGTTCCCTTCCATTACAGGGCGCAGTTGCATGGTTTTAGGCCAATTACTCCGGTCTTCATAAATATAAGTTTGATACATGTCTGGAAAATCACTTGATTTATATGTATCCACCTTAGAGAAAAATTCTTTATACCTTTCAAAATAGTCTGGTGCTGGACTTCTAACATGCCCAAACTCATAAGGATTTGGTTCTGAATATTCAACTGTTATATGACCAACAATTGGAACAGGAAGAATAGCAAAACCATTTGGTTTTAAAACCCTCCGTATTTCGGCAATTGCTTCATAATCTTCTTTTATATGTTCTAAGACATGAGA
>CAZHWD010000075.1:0-35379 GCA_964536335.1 uncultured Eudoraea sp.
GCGGTGGAGGGATTACCTTCGGTGTTCCCTACATCCTCACATCCTGCAAATGTAACTTCCAATCCTTGCAGGATTGACATCTTAAAATTAAAAATCCCATTCAAGCGAGCTTGATGGGATTTTTTTCTTTCAAGCTGTAAGGAAGTTACGCTTGATTGCGGAGGAAGAGGGATTCGAACCCCCGGAGGTGTGACCCTCAACAGTTTTCAAGACTGCCGCATTCGACCACTCTGCCATTCCTCCAGTAATCTAAAAGGAAGCCTGGTTTTCAGATGCCGCTCCCGATAGTTATCGGGACGACCACTCTGCCATTGCTCCTAAATGCGAGCGCAAATATACTAACCTTTTTTATACCTGAAAAAGTTTGTCAGCGATTTTCTTCTACTGTTTATAGTATTATTTATTTGCGACATCCTATTTTTGCCGAATGGAAGAATGGTATCATTATGTACTGCTCATACTAGTTGGATTTGTAGTAGGTTTTATTAATACAGTCGCGGGCGGGGCATCTTTAATTTCATTGCCTTTTTTAATTTTTTTGGGATTACCCCCCAGTGTAGCCAATGGTACAAACAGGGTGGCTATTGCAATACAGACCGCAATAGGTGTAGCCGGATTTAAAAGTAAAGGTGTCTCCACTTTTCCATTCAATATTTATTTGGGTATCTCAGCGCTTTTCGGGTCAATATTGGGTGCAAGCATCGCTGTGGATATTAAAGGTGAAACATTCAATAAAATTTTAGCCATTATCATGCTCGCAGTAGTGTTGATAATTGTTTTTAAACCTAAAGTAAGTCTGCAGGATCTTACAGAAAGGGTAACCGGGAAGTATTTATGGGTAGGTGTTATTGTTTTTTTCTTTATTGGAATTTATGGTGGATTTATCAATGCCGGAATTGGCTTTGTAATTCTATTGTTTTTACATTATTTTAATCATATGACTCTGGTGAGAGCTAACGCTACAAAAGTGGCGGTTGTCTTTATCTATACGCTTTCAGCTCTTGCCGTCTTTATTTATAATGATAAGGTGATATGGAAGGTTGGATTGGTTTTAGCCATCGGTAACGGGGCAGGGGCATGGTTATCGAGTAGAATATCAGTTGGGAAAGGCGACGGCTATGTAAAAATGTTTTTGATATTCATGGTTGTAATAATGGCAATCAAATTATGGTTTTTTAATTAAATATTAGATGGCAGATATAATTAAGGATTTGGAATGGCGCTATGCGGTAAAAAAATTTGATTCTTCCAAGGAGATAGAAGTTTCTAAACTGGAAAGAATAAAAAAGGCATTCATTCTTACCGCTACTTCATATGGCTTGCAACCAATAAAAATGGTAGTGCTAAAAAATAAGGACCTGCAGGAACAATTGGTTAATTTTTCATATGGTCAGAGGCAGGTTGCCCAGGCTTCACATATTCTCATTTTATGTATAGAGAAGAAAATAGATGCCGACTATATATCCAGTTATTTTAAAAAGGTAAAAGATATAAGAGGAACCAGTGATTCTGTTTTAGAACCATTTAAAAATGCATTGGTAAGCGAATTTACCAAAATGGATACTAAACAAATTGAACAATGGGCTATTAACCAGGTTTATTTGGCCATGGGAAATTTACTTACAATATGTGCAGTAGAGCAACTTGATGCTTGTCCAATGGAAGGTTTTAGCCCGGACAGTTATGATGAGTTATTAAATTTAAGTTCAAAAGGTCTAAGATCTGTTCTGGTTCTTCCCATAGGATATAGAGCGGAAGACGACATATTTTCCGAGTTTAAGAAAGTCAGGCGCGATATGGAAAATAGTATTATTTACATATCTTAGGCGCAGAATTTGTAAAATAAACGAGTATAAATCAATATCATAATAAATTAAATACTGCTATGCCGGGTTTTGAACTATTTGGGGATAAAGAAAGAAATCAAGTAAAGGACGTCCTGGATTCCGGGGTACTCATGCGTTATGGGTTTGACGGGATGCGCAACGGCCATTGGAAAGCCTTGCAGCTTGAAAAGGAAATAGCAAAACGAATGCAAACAAAGCACGCTCAGCTGGTGAGCAGTGGTACTGCAGCTCTAACTGTTGCTCTGGCAAGTGCAGGAATAGGAGCAGGGGATGAAATTATAATTCCGAGTTTTACATTTGTGGCCAGTTTTGAATCTATTCTCGCTTTAGGTGCAATTCCTGTTATGGTTGATATTGATGATACACTTACCCTGGACCCTTCCGCAGTTGAGAACGCGATTAATCCAAATACCAAGGTTATTATGCCGGTTCACATGTGTGGATCTATGGCCGATTTAGGCGCCTTAAAAGCAATTTGTGACAGACATAATCTTATCTTGCTTGAAGATGCCTGCCAGGCAATAGGAGGAACCTATGACGGGAAACCATTGGGTAGTATTGGGGATCTGGGTTGCTTTTCATTTGATTATGTAAAAACAATTACTTGTGGTGAAGGTGGTGCCCTGATTACTAATAACGCAACGTACTTTAAAAATGCTGATCATTATTCAGATCACGGGCATGATCATGAAGGAAACGACAGGGGAGCTGAAAGCCATCCTTTTCTCGGCTATAATTACCGGATTTCTGAACTGCATGCTGCGGTTGGCTTAGCTCAAATTGCACGTCTGGATGATTTTCTTGCAATTCAGAAGAGAAATTATTCAATTTTAAGAAACGCCCTGGACCCAATTGAAGGAGTCAGCTTCAGAAGAGTTCCTGAGGGTGGTGTTGAGAATTATTCATTTCTGAGTTTTTATCTTCCATCGGAGAGTATTACCCAAAAAACGCATACGGCATTTGGCACTGCTGGTGTTGATTCTTGTTTTTACTGGTATAATAACAATTGGCACTATTATAAGAAATGGGATCATCTTAGAACCATGAAATCATTAGCTCCGGTGGCAAAAGAAGTCCTTGAAGGTCTTCCCGATTACCCAGAGACACAGTTTAAACAATCAGATCATTGGATGGGTAGAACTATATCCTGTCTGATAAAACTGGGATGGGATGAGGATGAAGTAGCCAAAAGGGCTGAATTGATGGCCTCAATAATAAAAAAGGAATTATAAACCCTAATTAATAGGGAGAATAATCTACAATCTCAAGGCCATAACCAACAATACCCACTCTTTTAGCCTGGTCACTATTGGTCATAAGCCGCATTTTGGTAATATTCAAATCGTGCAGAATTTGCGCTCCAATACCAAAATCACGGGTATCCATTACTATTTTGGGCGCCTTAATAATTCCATTTTTTTGATTTTCCTGCAATCCCTTTAAACGTTTAAGAAGATTATAAGACTGGCTTTGTTGATTTATAAATACTATGGCTCCCTTACCAGCTTCATTAAGCGCTTTAAACATATCATCTAATTTCTTGTCCGCATTATGCGTAAGGGTACCCAAAATGTCATTATTTACCAAAGTAGAATTAATCCTTGTCAGCACTGGATCATCAAGCTCCCAGCTACCTTTGGTTAGTGCGAGATGGACCTGTTCATTGGTAGTTTGCTGATAGGCATGTAAAGTAAAAAACCCGAAGCGGGTTTCTACCTCAAATTCCTCTCTTTTAACTATCAGGCTATCGTGGCGCATTCTATAGGCAACCAGGTCTTCAATGGAAACAAGTTTAAGATCGAATTTACGGGCAACTTCCACCAGATGAGGCAATCGTGCCATTGTACCATCTTCATTCAGAATTTCTACCAGGATCCCGGCAGCTCCAAATCCCGCTAATCGTGCAAAATCTACTGCAGCCTCAGTGTGTCCGGTCCTTCTTAAAACCCCTCCATTCTTGGCTCGTAAAGGAAAGATATGTCCTGGCCTCCCCAAATCATGAGGCTTGGTAGTATTATTTACAAGGGCTTTTATTGTTTTTGCTCGGTCATGTACAGAAATTCCTGTAGTACAACCATGTCCTATTAAATCAACAGATACAGTAAATTGAGTATGATGTAAAACCGTATTGTTCTCTACCATCATTGATAAATCCAACTCCTTACATCGTTCTTCGGTAAGTGGTGCGCATATTAGTCCGCGTCCGTGCTTAGCCATAAAGTTGATCATTTCTGGTGTAACCGCTTCAGCGGCGGCAATAAAATCGCCTTCATTCTCGCGATTTTCATCATCTACTACTATAATCACCTTCCCATTACGAATATCTGTAATGGCCTCTTCAATAGTATTTAATTGAATTTTATCTTCCATAGTTGCAATCATGATGCTGTAACTTTAATTTTCTTTCTAAAAAAAGCCTTCATTTTTTCAATGCCATGACCAAAATCCATTAATCCCCTGTCGGCAGTTGCTCTTTTGGTCAAATATACCCCCAAAGGTAACATTATTAGAGTAGAAAGCCATGCTCCCAGTACGGGATGAATATTTCCCTCTTTCGCATAATTACCTGCAAAAACTCCAATAAAATAATAGGTTAAAAAGAGCACAATTGCTATGACCATAGGCAGGCCAAGTCCTCCTTTCCGGATAATTGCTCCAAGCGGTGCACCTACAAAAAATAGAATTATGCAGGAAAGGGCAAGGGCGAACTTTTTGTGTAAAGACAAGATGTGCATATTGTATATTTTATACCGCCGTTGTAATTCTTCTTTTTTACCGAGCACAGAATTTAAAATATTTGATATCATATTCTTTGCTGCATTAATAACATAAATTTTTCGGTCTTCTCTGTAAAGATCCAATACATTATCTATCTGGACCGTATCCTTTTCCTGAACCTGGACAGGTATTATTTTCTTTTGTTTCTTTTTTAAAATAGTATCCAAAACAATTTTAGGTAGGGTACCTATTAGTGAGGTATCAATCTGAGTCACTGGAAGAAATGCGCCCATTCTATTGGTAATGTTTTTGGAAAAAGCAGCAACTATTCTTACATTGTTTTCCCGTAAAGAATCGATATCCTTATTGAGTCTGGAGACATTCTTCATTTTATCCGTTCGTACATTTCGCTCTTGTTCCAGATCCTGAACGTTGTCTGGAATTTCAATATTTATAGTATAAGTCTCAAAATTAGATCGTGCAAATGGCGATTTATCTTTACCAGATCCACTTTTTGCCGTAATTTCTTCATAATAATGTCCATCACTAAGTACCAGTTGTATGATATCAGATCCTTCCCGGCTTTTTATTTCCCCTCCCTCGGATTTTATTACGGTATTATTTTTCTCAAGATTTGTTTTCCTATGAATGACCACATCTCTCAGATATCTATCGTTATCACCATACTTTTGATCTACTTTAATATTATATCCTTCGACGTCGCTAAAAACGCCTTCTACAATGGCAGCAGCAGGTTTTACTGTTGCAATATTTCGCCTGAGGTTATAGATTTTTTGTTCTGAAGCCGGAATTACGCTATTTGCAAAGAAAAACGCTATCCCGCCGAGAATTATCACTAAAATTATCAGGGGTAACATTGCTCTTTGCAGGGAAATCCCGGATGCCTTCATTGCGGCAAATTCATAATTCTCAGCAAAGGCTCCAAAAGTTAAAATAGAAGACAGAAGTACCGTAAGAGGAAGTACTTTTTCTGTTAGGTTCGGTAATAAGTAAAAAAGGAATTTACCGATGATTATAATATCCAGTCCTTTACCCGCCAAATCATCAATGAATAGCCATATCGTCTGAAATATGAAGATAAACATCAATATCAGGAACGAACTAAAAAAATTATAAAGAAATTGTTTTAAAATGTACTTATCTAAAATGCGCAATGGTCTAGTTTCTTATGATGTAGTACCCTTCTTCTTTGTACTTGTTTTCATCAAAAGTAAATAAGGTTTTTGATAATTGCTGATCAGTTTTAAAAGAATTAACAGTAATGGTAGTAATTGTGCCGTTCTTACCGGTTTCAATTAGTTTATATATATGTTTGGTTTCCACATCAATACCTAGCAGTATAGAAGTTATTTCTGAATTTGTATCTATAGGAATGAGCTTGACAAACTGAATTTTTCTACCCTGAACATTTTGTAATATATCCCATTCAAAGTTATGACCCTTTTTATAAAAAGTGAGCATTTTTGAAGGTGTTATGGTATTTTCCTCCTCAGATTTATCTTCGATAGTAACTTCTTCATTTTCCGGAACTATAGTATATACTTTAGCGCCATCGTATAATTGTTGTGAACCTAAATAATTAAAAAGGTACTTTTCGCCCTCCAGTGTAACATCTCCCCTGGTCTCCTGGTCTACATCTGCCTCCGAATTGTGTAACGCAAATTTGAAATTTACCGCAATATTATTGTAACTCTGAACTTTGGAATAGACTTCATCCAGAAGTGCTTTTGCTTTATCTGAAGATTGGGCCTGAGCAAAAGTGGCTGTAAAAACCAATGTTACTATTAGAATAGAATATTTCATTTTTTATTTTATTTCATTACTTAATAACTGATCCAAAGCGTAAATATCGGAAACCAGTACCTGCCTGGCCTTGCTTCCTTCAAAGGGACCTACAATTCCTGCTGCCTCTAACTGGTCTATTATTCTACCAGCCCTGTTATACCCCAATTTTAACTTGCGTTGTATTAGAGATGCAGAACCTTGCTGAGCATTAACTATTACTTCTGCAGCATCTCTGAACATGGCATCCCGGTCCGAAATATCATAATCAATACCTGTGCCAGAATCATCACCAACATATTCCGGTAATAGGTGCGCTTCTGGGTAACCGCGTTGTGAACCAATGAATTCTGTAATCTTCGCCACTTCCGGCGTATCAACAAATGCGCATTGAAGCCTTGTAATATCATTACCCTGTGTGAAAAGCATGTCGCCCCTTCCAATTAGTTGATCAGCTCCCTGGGTATCCAAAATAGTCCTTGAATCTATTTTTGAAGTCACCCTAAACGCAAGCCTGGCCGGAAAATTCGCCTTAATTAAGCCTGTAATAACATTTACTGATGGTCTTTGTGTTGCAATTACCAAATGAATGCCAATAGCCCTTGCCAACTGCGCCAACCTTGCTATCGGTGTTTCTACTTCTTTCCCGGCAGACATTATCAGATCGGCAAATTCATCGATAACCAATACAATATAAGGCAAAAATTTATGGCCGTCGTTTGGATTAAGCTTTCTGGCCCTGAACTTTACATTGTATTCTTTAATATTTCTAACCATGGCCAACTTAAGCATTTCATAACGGTTGTCCATTTCTATGCACAAAGAATTTAAGGTGTGAATTACCTTAGTATTATCGGTTATTATAGCCTCTTCAGAATCGGGAAGTTTTGCCAAATAGTGCCTTTCAATTTTATTGTACAAGGTAAGTTCTACCTTTTTTGGATCAACAAGTATAAATTTTACCTCTGCAGGATGCTTCTTATAAAGCAATGAAGTCAAAACCGCATTTAAACCAACAGATTTACCCTGACCTGTGGCACCGGCCATTAACAAGTGAGGCATTTTTGCTAAATCAACGACAAAAGTTTCGTTGCTAATGGTCTTACCAAAAGCTATAGGCAATTCCATTTCAGCTTTTTGAAATTTGCTGGACGCTATGACTGAACGCATAGATACAACAGAAGGATTTTTATTTGGAACTTCAATTCCGATGGTTCCTTTACCTGGTATTGGGGCTATAATTCGAATGCCTAAAGCAGCCAGAGACAAAGCAATATCGTCTTCTAAATTCTTTATTTTAGAGATGCGTACGCCTGCAACGGGAACAATTTCATATAGCGTAACAGTAGGTCCAATAGTAGCTTTTATTTGACCTATGCCAATCTTGTAATTTTTTAATGTCTCAACTATCTTGTTTTTATTTTCCTCAAGCTCTTCCTGATTTATAGTGATACCCCCGGATGCTCCATGCAGATCGAGCAAGTCCAGATGTGGAAACTTATATTTGGCCAACTCCAATGTGGGATCAAATTCACCGAAATCGGCAACTAATTTTTCAGAGAGAATATCCTTTTCTTCTTTTTCTTCCGTAATTTTCTCTACTTCCATTTCTATGGAATCTTCCTTAGCAGGGATCTTAGAAGTAGTTGCATTAGCATCGGGATTGTCTACTTCAGTAATCAGGGGAGGAATATCTTCCTTATGGGTATAAGTATCAATGACGATAGGGAGCTCTTTATCAACATCCATCAGGATCTCTTCGCCACCACCATTTTGAAATTCTGTAGCCAGAGATTTAGACTTCCGCTTAAAAAAGGCCGCAATACCATCAGGAGAGAATTTAAACAGGCGAACCAGAATAATGGTAAGGCCAAATATCAAAAGCAATAAAACGCCAATTTTACCTGTATAATCCTGTAAAAAATCATTCATTTCAAAACCTACAAGACCTCCTAATAATGGACGTTCGTAAGCGAAAAAACCAAGCGCAATTGAGATCCATACAACAAAAACCAGTCCCCAAATCCACTTGTTTAATAATCCTTTTTTATCAAGGCTTAAAAACATGTATAAGCCTGTAAGGCATAATAAAATAGGAAAAATAAAAGAAGCCACGCCAAACCCTCTATACATAACGAAATGGCTAACGCTTGCCCCAAATTTATTAAGTAAATTATTTGCCTGCTCATTTCTATCTGTAAATTCGGTAAGAAGGCTTTGGTCTGCCTGCCATGAGAAATAAAAGGAAGTAAATGAAAAAAAGAGGGCAATGCTGAGAAGTACCAAAAGGCTTCCCAGAATTATTTTATTTTGTTTGGACAACTTAAAAGAAAAACCTTTTTTAGAAGAAGCGGGCCTTGTTTTTTTTCTCTTCTTTGCCATTGAATAATCTATTCTTTGGGGTAAAAATACAAATTTACGAAGGAAGGACTATCTACAAACGTCCTAAATAATTTTTGGAGCATAGATGATTAAACCAACAATGGTTGCTGCCAGTGAAACCAGCATAACTGCTCCCGCAGATATGTCTTTAATAAACCCAATTTTCTCATCAAATTCGGGCTGAATATAATCTGACATTTTTTCAATTGCGGTATTCAGGCCTTCAACACCAAGAACCAATGCAATTGCGAATATCTGTAAAATCCATTCGGTTTGTGATATTTCAAAATAAAATCCGGCAACGGTCATTATAACTGCAATGACTACCTGGATTTGGATACTACTCTCCGTACGGACCAAAAGCCAAGCCCCGCGAAAAGCATACCCAATACCCTTGATTCGGCCTACAATCACATTTTCTTTAGGCATCCATTAAAGCTTCGAGAGCGGCTTTGTAGTTTGGCTCTTCCACAGTTTCCTGCACCTGCTCTGTATAAATAACCTTGCCATCCTCATTTAATACTACAATCGCTCTTGAAAGTAAGCCCTGAATTGGGCCATCTATATATTCCAGGCCATAGGATTTACCAAAATTCCAATCTTTAAAGTCAGACAACGTTTCAACATTATCAATACCTTCAGCGCCACAAAATCTATTCATAGCAAAAGGCAGATCTCTCGAAATGCATAAAACTACCGTATTGGCCAATTCAGCTGCTTCTAAATTAAATTGACGAACAGAATTGGCACAGGTTCCGGTGTCTATACTGTGAAATATATTCATTACAACCTTCTTTCCTTTGTAATCAGACAGCGTAGAAGTCGACAAGTCGCTTTTTGCCAAATTGAAATCGGGGGCAGCGCTCCCAGTCTCCGGAAGAGTTCCCGATGTATGAATTGCATTTCCCTTAAGTGTTACAGTAGCCATTTTGTAATTTTTAAAATTCTGTGTGAAATTAAAAAATAAATAATTGAATTAATAGGCGAACGATGGAAAAGTTAAACATCATTTCGTTAAAAATTTGGTTTACTTCTTCAGGAAGCCTTTGCGGAGGCCAAATGCTTAATTTTTATTCCCAAGGCAGCAAAGAAAAGCGTGGTGATTGGGCTTAACCAATTGAAAATAGCAAAAAAGAAATAATCTGCAACACTTACGCCTAATACCCCGCTATGATATGCTCCACATGTATTCCAGGGGATAAGTACCGAGGTCACAGTTCCGGAGTCTTCCAAAGTCCTGCTTAAATTTTCAGGAGCTAACCCCCGGTCTTCATATGCCTTGGAGAACATTTTTCCCGGAACTACAATGGCAAGGTACTGATCCGATGCCGTAACGTTAAGTGCAAGACAACTTCCCACTGTACTTGCAAAAAGTCCAAATGTTGTCTTGGCCAGCCCAAGTAAGGACTTAGTAATCCTAGATAACGCACCTATTCCATCCATAATACCTCCAAACACCATGGCACAAACAATAAGCCAAATAGTACCTAACATCCCCGCCATACCTTTTGCAGAAAATAAGTCGTTAAGTGCAGGGTTATCAGTGGCTATTGAAGTTTTAATTGTAATCGCATTCAATATCCCTTTATAGCCAGATTCAAAATTCAGTTCTTTAGCTCCTGTAATTCCTGCAACGATATCGGATTGGAACCACAAAGCGAAAACACCACCTAGTAAAGTACCAATAAGCAGGGCGACAAGTGGAGGTGCTTTTTTTACAATCATAAAAATCACAGCCAGGGGTACAAGAAACAACCAGCCATTTATAGTAAAAGTTGAATTAATTGAATTCAGAATAGACTTGGTATCAGCTATTCCGGTCGTTTCCAAATTGAAGCCAATTATTATGAAAATCAAAAGAGTTATGGAAATAGTAGGAATGGTAGTATAGGTCATATATCTGATGTGGCTAAATAATTCTCCACCAGCCATGGCAGGGGCAAGGTTTGTAGTATCACTTAAGGGAGACATCTTATCACCAAAATAAGCGCCAGAAAGCGCTGCACCTGCAGTCATACCCATATGAATTCCCAGGGCATCTCCAATTCCTATAAGGGCAATACCAACAGTTGCCGAGGTAGTCCAGCTGCTGCCTGTGGCAATTGAAATTATGGCGCAAATAATCAAACTTGCGGCCAGGAATATGGTAGGGTTAAGAATTTGAAGGCCATAATAGATCATTGCGGGGATAATCCCACTTATCATCCAGGTTCCTGCCAGGGCCCCAACCATCAAAAGTATTAATAAAGCACCCGTGGTGGATTTAATATTTTCGGCCACTTCAGCCAACATCTGTTTATAGGTAGTTTTATTAAAAAAACCTACAATAGCGGCTACGGCGCCGCCCATTAATAATATAAACTGATTAGAACCACCGATGGCATCGTCTCCGAAAACATAAACATTGTAAGCAAGCATTCCAACAAGTGCAATAACGGGGATTAGTGCCTCCCAAATATTTAGTTCCCGGTTTTCAACAATATGTTCCTGTTGTCTGTATTTATTGGTTTTTTTATCGGCCATAAGGTTTGGTCAGTTGATTCGTAATATTACAACTTTGGCCGCTTTCCTGCAAATGACTAAACCATCTATGCAACAGGAGATGCTATTTTATGGTCCAGGATGTGCAGACTTTGCATACATTCTTTCATTAATTTATATGTTCTCTTAATATCGTTATCCAAGCCAATAGAAAAGCGTACAAGTCCATCCGATAATCCCATGGATTTTTGCTCTTCCAAAGATATTTCCGATGAAGTGGATGTGCCAGGTGCACTAAAGAGAGTTTTATAGAACCCAAGACTAACAGCCAAATAACCAAGGTTTTTTTTCTGCATTAACTCCATCAGCTTATTTGCATTTTCAAGGCTGCCTACGTCTAATGTCATAATCCCCCCATACCCATATTCAGAAACCATCTGCTTACTCATAGTATGGTACCCGGGATGTGATTTAAGACCCGGATAGACCACCCTAAGGCCGTCTTTCTCAAACTTTTTGGCAAGGTATAGTGCATTTTCGCTATGTTTTTTCATCCTTATATGAAGCGTTCTCATATTTTTTAGAATAAACGATGCCCGGAGGCTATCAAGAGTACTGCCCAGAAGCATCCCGGCTCCATCATGCACATCCTTAAGGCTGAGACAAAACTCCTTTGTCCCGCATACTGCCCCTGCAACACTATCACTGGTTCCATTTATAAATTTAGTAAGGCTATGGATCACTATCTCTGCCCCTAATTTAGCAGGAGCAATCGATAGAGGTGAAAAAGTATTGTCCACAACCAGTGGAATATTATACTTTTTAGCCAATCTGGATAGCGCTTTTATATCAGCTACTTCCAATAAAGGGTTGCTTATAGATTCACAGAATATCATTTTGGTGTTAGCTGTAATGGCCTTTTCTACAAGTTCTATTTTTGTAATGTCTACAAATGAAGTATTGATATTAAATTTTCTTAGAAAATTTTTCATAAAAGCATAGGTACCTCCATAAATAGTCCGGCTACTGACAATATGATCTGCCGAATTACATAATTGCAGGATTACGGCTGTAATTGCTCCCATGCCACTTGCGGTGACATTTGCCGTTTCTGTCCCTTCGAGAGCTGCAAGAGCTTCTCCCAAATATAGATTGGAAGGGGAGGAGTGTCTGCTATATAAGTAACAACCTTCTGTATTCCCTTCAAACGTATCGAACATAGTTTTGGCGGAGAGGAAAGTATATGTAGACGAGTCGGATATAGATGGATTTACGCCTCCGAATTCGCCAAAATTGTGTAATTCCTGAATTTTGTCTGTCGCATTGTGTTTCATAGCAGCATAAGTTTTATGCTATAAAATTATTGAAACATGGATTGAAAAACAATTATAATTGAATATAATAGAAAATAAAACTATATTTATGCATTTAAATAGATTATTTAATTGTATTTATACAAAAAAAGTAGTTTTTAATGTAAATAAATCATGATTAAAATAGATTTAAAAGACAGGGAATTATTGGCACTCCTTCAAGAGGATAGTAAATGGACCACTAAGGAATATGCAAACCGACTTGGACTTTCGACCACCGCGGTGTATGAGCGGATAAAACGGTTGGAAAAAACTGGTGTGATTACCAAGTATGTTGCTTTGGTTGATAAGAATAAGGTAAACAAGGCTTTTATGGTACTCTGTCATGTTAAACTGATTCAGCATATAAAGGATTATGTACTTCAGTTTGAACGAGAAGTAGTTCAGTTGGAAGAAGTTTCGGAATGCCATCATATTAGCGGGGATTATGATTATATCCTTAAAGTTCATGTCAGTGATATGGAGACTTACAGAGAGTTTATGGTGACCAAATTAACGGCTATTAAAAATATTGGAAGCACCCAGAGTTCTTTTGTGATTAATGAGGTAAAATACAGCACTGCCATACACTTTTAATTAAACTAGTGGTTTGGGTTTTCTTAAGGTCTGATTCTCTTATGTCCAAACCAAAAACATTTGTACTTTTGTGATCTGATTTTCTGAATACCTCGTTATAAAACGAATTTTTTTACTTTTAAAAGGAAGACTATGAATCAATATGATGTGGCCGTTATAGGCTCTGGACCAGGTGGGTATGTTGCTGCCATCAGATGCGCGCAATTGGGTATAAAAACTGCCATAATCGAAAAATATTCCACTTTGGGAGGAACCTGTCTTAACGTGGGTTGTATTCCTTCTAAAGCGCTATTAGACTCCAGCCATCATTATGAAGATGCGGTAAAACATTTTGAGGCTCACGGCATAGAAATCCCCGGAGATATAAAGATAAACCTTGAAAAGATGATTGGGCGGAAACAGGCTGTAGTAGATCAAACCACCAAGGGAATTCAGTTTTTGATGGATAAAAATAAAATTGATGTTTATGAGGGCATGGGAAGTTTTAAGGACGCTACCCATATCACAATAAAACCAACGAAAGGAAAACCAGAGACACTAGAAGCCAAAAATATAATCATTGCAACTGGTTCTAAACCCTCTACACTTCCTTTTATAAAGCTGGATAAGGAACGTGTTATCACTTCTACAGAGGCCTTAAAATTAAAGGAAATCCCTGCACATATGATCGTTATTGGAGGTGGGGTGATTGGATTGGAATTGGGTCAGGTGTATAAGCGATTGGGGTCTGAAGTTACAGTTGTTGAGTTTATGGATAGAATTATCCCCGGTATGGATGGAGGACTTTCCAAAGAGCTTATGAGGGTTTTAAAAAAGCAAAAAATAAAATTTTTACTTTCTCATAAAGTTACATCTGTAGAGCGCAAAGGCAAGGAGGTAATCATTAAAGCGGATAATAAAAAAGGCGAGGAAGTCATCTTAAAGGGAGATTATTGCCTGGTATCAGTAGGTAGAAGGCCTTATACCGATGGTTTAAATGCTGCAGCTGCGGGCGTTGTATTGGATGATATGGGAAGGGTAGCAGTGAATAACAACTTACAGACCAATATTCCAAATATATATGCCATTGGTGACGTAGTTGAAGGCGCAATGCTCGCACATAAAGCTGAGGAGGAAGGCACCATGGTGGCTGAGATTATTGCCGGTCAAAAGCCACATATAGATTATAATTTAATTCCAGGAGTTGTATATACCTGGCCGGAAGTGGCATCGGTTGGAAAAACGGAAGAAGAATTAAAGGAAGCAGGAGTGGAATATAAATCGGGTCAATTTCCAATGCGTGCTTTAGGACGATCCAGAGCCAGTATGGATATCGATGGTTTTGTAAAAATTCTTGCAGATAAGAAAACAGATGAAGTTCTTGGGGTACATATGATAGGTGCCAGATGTGCCGATCTGATTGCCGAGGCTGTGACTGCTATGGAATTCCGAGCTTCAGCTGAGGATATTTCTCGTATGAGTCATGCACATCCTACCTATGCAGAAGCAGTAAAAGAAGCGGCTCTGGCCGCTACTGATGACAGAGCTTTACATATTTGATAAGGTTGAATTTTGCCGGGAAACTTAAGGCCTACTGAGATTAGTTCGACTTAGAATTTTTGGTAGCCTCTTTTAACTCTTCACGAAACCAATTGTTTTAAGTATCCTGTCAATACCTATTTTTAAAATCCTTTGTGTATAAATTGCCCATGGCTCCAGCTTACTTTTGAGATCTGTAAGTCCAATATTTATGCTTTGTTTTATATAATCTTCATTCCTTGCAAAATACAGAGACAAATATGAGCATAAGAACATAAAGGCAATTGCTGCGGGAATCAATATCGCCGGTGGCAAGGACTGGTAAAAGAACTGATATAGCCCAAGTCCGGTAAAACTGCCATACAGAATGACAAAATGAATAACATAGATAGATAGTGTGTTCTGTCCTATTTTCAATACAGTCCTACTTGTTATGAAGTGACGGAAAAACATGAAAACAGCGAAGGCAATTAGCACGTCTCCCAGTCTGATAAAAAGGTAATTATTTGCCGCAATAGCTTCGAACAATTGCATCCCTGTTATTGATGAGACTGCTAAAAACAGATCTGATGAATAAAAGATTAGCAATATACCTGCAATTGCTGCAATGGAAATAGCTGCAGGATAAAGAGATCGGGAATTTTTATATTGGGTAAACAGATAGGAGAAAAAACCTCCAATAGCAGTATAGCCAAACCATGGAATTATAGTAAATACAGACCCATTTGTTCTGGTAAAATAATTAGCCAAAGCATCAGGCAGTATCTGAAAGGTCCATTTGGAATATATTGGCTCAAAACTAAAAAGCAAGCAGCTTATAATAACTAAAAATGCAGGAAAGACGTACTTTCTTTTTTTATAGGTGAACAAATACAAACCGATAATACCCAGGATTGATAAGCCTATTATATGCAAGACATCAACCAGAAAGAAGGAAGGATACAGTTCACCTGTGAATAATCCAAATATATTCAAACGAAGAAGATATCCAATGAATAATAATTGTATACCACGTTTAATCCCCTTTTTTATCCTTGGATTGTTAAATCCTTGCTCTGGTACACGAATTAATAAATAGGTAAAGATAAATCCTGAAACTGTGAAAAACACCGGAGCTGTGATACCTCTGAAATACTTCCAAATGGTAAATATTAAGCTGTCAGGATCCCTGAAAGAATTTTCCAATAATCCATCCACAAAATGTCCCTGCAGCATCATAAGGATTGCCCAGGCTCTCATGGCATCTATAAAAAATAGTCTTGCAGTTTTACTTTTCATACTTAACAACTATCCTATATACTTCTTTAACCGAGCGTTTGGATCTTTAAAAATGCAAAATTAGTCAAATTACTCGCAATTCAAGCTAAATCGAGGTATTTTCGTCAACTCAAAAATCTCACCTATGCCCACAATATTAGCTTTGGCAGGAAGCAATTCCTCAATTTCAATAAATTTCAAATTAATCAAACATACAGTTGGTTTAATTGGAGACAAAGAGGTACAACTTTTAAATATGGCTAATTATCCATTCCCTTCATATAGTGAAGATTATGAGCGGGAAATGGGTTTTTCTAATTCACTCGTAGAATTGCGAAATAATATTATGGAAGCCAAAGGGGGGATTATTTCTGTAAATGGACACAACGGTAATCCTACGGCATATTTTAAAAATGTTTTGGATTGGCTGTCGCGCCTGGAAAGAAAATTTTTGGAAGATACCACCGTATTACTTATGTCAACATCCCCTGGCAAGCGTGGCGGACTCGGATCCCTCGAAACTATTGAAAAATTATTACACAGGTTTGGAGCAAATGTCATCGCTACATTTTCTTTACCCTCTTTTTACGAAAATTTTGATTTTAATGTTGTGATTCGAAGTATTCTATATAATGACTCAAAAAAATACGTATCATATTCCGTTGGCAGTGCAATAACAGCCATGGCTTCCCCTGAAAATGAATATCAGGAATGTCTATTAAAAGCAAAAGCCATGCGTGAAGTGTTGGAAGGTTAGCCTAATACTTTATAATTATTTACCCTGAAGTTCAAGCTTATAAATAAAAGATTGGTGGCGGTTACAACTTTGATTAATTTTGTAAGGTGTTAAACCAGTTTAAAGAACATATTGCGGTAAAATTTCCGGAGCTTCTTGAAAACCACTTTCTGGTAGCTTGCAGCGGAGGTGTTGACAGTGTGGTATTGGTGCATCTCTGTACTCTAAATAAAATGGACTTCTCCATTGTTCACTGTAATTTTCAGTTGCGTGGTTATGAAAGTGATATGGATGCTTTTTTCGTTGAAGATTTAGCTAGAAAAATTGACAAAAAAATACACATAAAAGATTTTAATACAGTTGATTATATAAGTATAAATAAAGTTTCACTTCAAATGGCAGCAAGAGAATTGAGGTACCGCTGGTTTGAAGAATTAATGGAAATAAACAAAATCAAAACCCTGGTTACGGCACATCAGGCAGATGACAATTTGGAGACTTTTATTATTAACTTGTCCAGGGGTACCGGCATTAAAGGACTTACAGGTATTCCCGCCAAAACTTCGACTATTAGCCGGCCAATGCTCATATTTTCAAGGGCACAAATCATGCAATTTGCCGAAATAAATAATATTAGCTGGCGAGAGGATCAAAGTAATCGCGAAACCAAATATCTGAGGAATAAAATCAGATATAATGTAGTTCCTAAATTAAAGGAATTACACCCTGGATTTCTTGCCAATTTTGAATCTACACGTGCCAACCTGGAAGGAAGTGCAGCTCTTTTGAAGAACTACCTAACAGCGCTAAAACAAAATTTTTTTCAACAACAGGATGATTTAATCAAAATCTCAATAAGTTCACTTTTAAAATTAGAACCTATAAAGGTTTATATGTATGAGTTATTCCATGAATATGGGTTTAAAGAATGGGATGATGTTGTAGGGCTTCTAACGGCAATTAGCGGAAAGGAAATACGTTCCGGAACTCACAGACTAATTAAAGACAGGGAGTATCTGCTTTTGCAAGCACTATATCCTTCAATAGTTGAAAAGTTTGATATCGAAGCTAAATCAGGAACTATTACCGAACCTTTACATATGAAGATTGAAGGGGTAAAAACAATGGGGGAGACCTCAAATAAAATACTATATGTTGATAAAGAAACGTTAAACCATAAGCTAAGCATAAGAAAATGGGAAAAAGGAGATTACTTTTACCCTTTTGGGATGAACGGTACAAAAAAGGTCTCAAAATTTTATAAAGATGAAAAAATGGATCTCATCGCCAAGGAAAAACAATGGCTTTTATGTTCAGGTGATGCTATAGTATGGGTCATGGGCAGAAGGGGAGATGATCGTTTTAAAGTAACTCCCAAAACTAAAACTATTTTAAGATTTACCATTACAGAATGAAAATAGTATTATCATTTCTTGTTTTATTAATCAGTATAAGTCCCGCTTTTGGGCAGAACGATGAGGATCCCGTTATTTGGTCACATGAAGTTAATAAACTGGCGGAAAATGATTATGAATTAATCTTTAAGGCAAAAATTGCTGACGGTTGGCATATCTTTTCTCAGTTTACAGATGAGAATGGTTCTTTGCCCAGTGAATTTACTTTTCTCAATAGCGGTGAAGATTATGAATTGGTCGGCACGACCATTGAAAGCGAAACAATAAAAGAATACAGTGATATTTTTGAGGTAGACGAGACCTTTTTTATAGATGATGCGGTCTTTACCCAAAGAATCAAGTTACTCAGTACTTCCCTGTCCCAAATAGATGTAGAGCTTTTTTATCAGGTGTGCAAGGAAGTATGTATTCCAAAAGAGCACACTTTTAGAATATCCTTAAGCGGAGAAAGTATTGTTATTGAAGATAAGGCTATTGATGAGAGAAGCGTTGCCCTGAGCTCGGCTTTAAAGCTCGACTTAAAGAATAGAGAAAGGCTTAAAGCTAATGATGATACCACGCTGAAAAAGGGTTCCGCTTTGTGGGTGGTTTTTGGCCTGGGGTTTTTAGGTGGCCTTATTGCCTTATTGACGCCATGTGTATTTCCAATGATCCCATTAACTGTTTCCTATTTTACGAAACATACCAAAAACAAATCCAAAGGTATTTTTGAGGCTTCTTTATACGGTTTTTATATTGTCTTAATCTATTTTTTGCTTAGCCTTCCCTTTCATTTATTTGATTCGGTAGATCCACAAATTCTAAATACAATAGCTACCAATATCTGGCTCAACGTTGCCTTTTTTGTTGTGTTTGTGTTTTTTGCATTCTCTTTTTTCGGTTATTATGAATTAACATTGCCCAGTTCCTGGTCCACTAAAATGGATAACGCATCTTCTAAGGTAGGAGGAGGGTTAGGAATATTTTTTATGGCATTAACACTGGCCATTGTATCTTTTTCCTGTACAGGACCAATTTTAGGAGGTCTTCTAGGAAGTACTACCCTGGCTGAAGGTGATGTCGCCAATAATCTTTCGGCGGGAATGTTGGGATTTGGAGTTGCCCTTGCCTTGCCTTTTGCATTATTTGCGTTATTTCCTGCCTGGTTAAATTCTTTGCCCAAATCCGGGGGCTGGATGGATACGGTAAAGGTCTTTCTTGGGTTTCTTGAATTGGCACTGGCTTTTAAGTTCTTGTCTAATGCAGATCTTGTTGGTAATTGGGGGTTATTTAAAAGAGAAATTTTCCTCGGTATCTGGATTCTTCTTTTTGTTTTATTGGTGTTATACTTATTTGGAGTTATCAGATTTCCACATGAAGGACCAAAACAAAAGTTATCTAAAACCAGGATAGGAGTAGGTGTTTTAACTGCTGCTTTTACTATTTATTTGGTATTAGGTGTTTTTAATATTACCAGCCTTAAATTACTAAGCGGATTTCCACCTCCTGATTTTTATTCCGTTGTGGATAAAGAAAGTAATTGCCCTCTTGGACTTAACTGCTTTAAAGATTTTGAAGAAGGGATAGCATATGCTAAAAAAGAAAAGAAGCCTATATTACTCGATTTTACCGGATGGGCCTGCGTTAACTGCCGAAAAATGGAAGAAAATGTCTGGAGTGAACCAGATATATACGAGATGCTTAATGAGGACTATGTGCTGATCTCTTTATATATAGACGACAGGAAGTCTCTTCCCGAAAACGAAAGATTTGATTATAAATTTGATTCAGGTAGGGTAAAGAATATTGAATCTATTGGGGAGAAATGGGGTACTTTTCAGACATTGAACTTCGGAGCGGCATCACAACCCTATTACGTTTTGCTTTCCCCGGATCTGCAGGTCTTAAATTCTTCAATTCAAAATGCTGATAGTGAAACTTATGAAAGTTGGTTGAAAGAAGGGCTAAAAAACTTTGATGAGCTCAATAAAGGCGAATTCACCAGCACATTACCATAAAAAGGTACTATTATCAGCTACTATATAACTCAATTTTCTATTGGAATTTTTAAATACTTTGAATCCAATTTTCATAATATGGATCAAAAAAAAGACGCTAATAATTCAAGAGGGCCCCTATTTTTTTATCTTTAACCCTCAAAAACTTAGCTTTGAAGAAAATTAAAAAAACCTCCCTGATTATACTGATATTACTTGGACTTTTGTTTCTTGCCGTGTTCATCTTCATACAAACCCTAAAACCCGATTATGAAGGTGAAAAACAATTATTAAATCTATCTGATGAGGTATCGGTATACTATGATTACTATGGGATACCTCACATTTATGGCCAAAATGAAGAGGATGCGTTTAGAGCACTAGGCTATGTACATGCACAGGACCGGCTCTGGCAGATGGAATTGCTAAGAAGGGTAGCAAGTGGTGGGCTTTCCGAGGTTTTTGGTTCTAAATTACTAACAACAGATAAGTTTTTTCTTTCCCTGGGTATAGATGAGGCCTCTGCAAAAACTGTGGAAAAAAGTGATCGTACAAACAAGACAATACAGCTTACTGAGGCGTATTTGGATGGGATAAACCAGTTTATAGAAAATGGACCCACTCCTGTTGAGTTTTACCTCACGGGTATTAGCAAAGAACCATTTAGCCTCAGGGATGTTTATAATTCTATTGGTTATATGGCATTCAGTTTTGCCATGGCCCAAAAAACTGACCCTTTACTAACTGAGATCAATAATAAATTGGGCTCCGAATATCTAAAAGACCTGGAAATTGAAGTGGATAAAAATACGGAATGGATTAGGAATTATAAGTCAGCAGCTGAGGATTCAAAAGAAGCTCAAATGGTGGCTTCCATTTCAAAGGCCCTGGCAAATTTACCTTTACCTCAATTGGAAGGGAGCAACAGTTGGGTAGTAGCACCTTCTAAAACAAAATCAGGCAAAGTGATTCTTGCCAATGATCCACATATAGGTTTTGCACAACCCTCTGTATGGTACGAAGCCCATGTTAGCGTCCCTGGCTACGAAAAATATGGTTATCATATGGCTGGCATACCTTTCCCTATATTGGGACATGATAGAAATCTGGCCTATGGGGTTACCATGTTTGAAAATGATGATGTGGATTTTTATTATGAAGAAACAAACCCAAAAGACAATAGCAAATACAAAACCAATGAGGGTTGGGAAAATTATGAAATTGTATCGAGAATCATTAAAATCAAAGATAGTACGGATGTAACCTTTAGTTATAAGAAAACACATCACGGTCCTGTACTGGATAGCATATCCAATAAAATTGAAGGTGACAAACCTATTAGTATCTCCTGGATCTATACTAAAATGGAAAATAAAGTACTTGATGCACTTTATGGGATAAGCCATTCTAACAATATTGAAGAATTTCAAAGGGCACTACCAGACATACATTCTCCAGGCCTGAACATAATGTATGGCGACAAAGAAGGTAATGTGGCCTGGTGGGCAGCGGCAAAATTATACCAGATGCCAGACAGCGCCCAGACCAAGTTAATTATGGATGGAAGTTCAGGCGCTTATGAGCCAGTACGTTTTCTGGATTTTAGTGAGAATCCATCTGCTGTTAATCCTCCCTGGAACTATGTCTACTCCGCCAATAACCAGCCAGATTCCGTTGTCGGGATGCAATACCCCGGTTATTATTTACCTGAAAACAGGGCAAAGCGTATCGTACAATTATTAGATGAGAAGGATGATTGGGACAAAAATGCAATGATGATTATGATTACCGATGCTACCTCATCTGTAAATACTGAAATTTTAAGAAATCTTACCAAACTCGTCAATGTTAAGAAGTTGAGTGAAGATGATATAAATCTGCTGGACAAGCTACGTGCCTGGGATGGGGATTCTCAATTAAAGAGTATTGAAGCCACAATATTTCACAGATGGATATACTTCTTTTTAAGTAATACATTTGAAGACGAACTTGGGCCCGAACTCTTTCAACAATTTTTAACGACACATTTTCACAAACGGCTGATTGCTCCAATGGCTCTCAAAAAAGAATCTGTTTGGTGGGATAACGCCCTTACTGAAGAGATTATAGAAAATAAGAAAGATATTGTTCTGACTTCCTTTGAAATAGCGCTGGAATCCTTAAAAGCGGAGTTTGGAGAAAGCAGTTCACAATGGACCTGGGATAAAGTTCATACACTGGAACATGGACACCCTATTGGACAGGTTGAAATGTTCCGTTCTTTTTTTAATGTGGGCCCCTTTCCCGTAACCGGAACCAGAGAGGTTATAAATAATATGTTTTTTCCGTATACTAAGGATGGCCAAAATAAAGTCAGTTCAGGGCCATCTACAAGGCGTATTGTCGACTTTTCGGATGTAGAGAATAGTGTGAGTATTTTACCTACCGGACAATCAGGGAACCCCTTTAGTCCGCATTATAAGGATCAGGCAGAATTATTTGTCCAGGGAAAATTCAGGAAGATGATGATGAATAAGGAGGAAATTATGACTAAATCAAAGTCTCAACTACAGTTTTTGCCTATAGGAAACTAACCCTTCAATATTACCAACGGATATATTCTTTGTCTGCAGTCTTTTTGCGGTGAAGAATATTATCTATGTTCTTTGTGAAAAGTTGATTAGTAGTACAGATACAAAAGCATGCTTTCAAAAGTATATGGTAGTGCCGTTTTTGGAGTAGAAGCAACTACCATAGCTGTTGAAGTAAATGTTGACAGGGGAATTGGTTATCATTTGGTAGGCTTGCCCGACAATGCTATCAGGGAAAGTAATTACAGAATAGCCGCGGCCCTTCTCAATAATGGATTTAAAATCCCGGGAAAAAAAATCACCATCAACATGGCCCCGGCCGATTTAAGAAAAGAAGGCTCGGCTTATGATCTCACCCTTGCCCTCGGTATCCTTTCGGCCTCGGGCCAAATTAGGGCAGAACAATTGGGAAATTATATCATTATGGGAGAACTCTCTCTGGATGGCAGCCTCCAGCCCATAAAAGGAGCTCTGCCTATTGCTCTAAAAGCCCGGGAAGAAGGTTTTAAAGGGTTTATTCTCCCTAAAGTTAACTCACGGGAAGCAGCCATTGTAGATAGTCTGGAAGTATATGGGGTTGAGAAGATAGCTGAAGTTATTGCTTACTTTGATAAAGGAGAAGCCCTGGAACAGACCCATGTAGATATCAAGGACGAGTTTTATAAGAATCTGGATTTCCCTGAATTTGATTTCTCGGATGTCAAAGGACAGGAAAGTATAAAACGTTGTATGGAAATTGCCGCCGCCGGTGGGCATAATATTATTCTGATTGGACCACCGGGTGCAGGAAAAACCATGCTGGCTAAGCGATTACCCTCTATTTTACCACCTATGACCTTGCAAGAGGCTTTGGAAACCACTAAAATTCATAGCGTGGTGGGTAAGATTAAGAACATGGGTTTAATGTGTCAGCGGCCTTTTAGAAGTCCCCACCATACTATTTCAGACGTGGCACTGGTCGGAGGCGGTGCCTACCCGCAACCGGGAGAAATATCACTTTCCCATAATGGAGTCCTGTTTTTAGATGAACTACCGGAATTTAAAAGAGGGGTCCTGGAGGTGATGCGGCAACCCTTGGAAGACAGAGAGGTGACCATCTCCAGGGCCAGGTTCACCGTTACGTATCCAAGCAGCTTTATGCTGGTGGCCAGCATGAATCCGAGTCCGTCCGGGTATTTTAACGATCCTGATTCACCGGTCACCTCTTCTCCACAGGAAATGCAACGGTATCTGGGAAAGATCTCAGGACCTTTGTTAGATAGGATAGATATTCATATTGAGGTGACTCCGGTGCCCTTTGAAAAACTCTCTGAGGAACGAAAAGGGGAGGGCAGTGCAACGATCCGCAAAAGAGTTATGGCGGCACGCGAGCTCCAGACCCAACGTTTTAGTGAACAAGAGAATATACACTACAACGCTCAGATGAACACCAAACAGATACGGGAATATTGCAGATTAGATGCTACATCGCTAGATCTTTTAAAGAGCGCTATGGAACAACTCAACCTCTCTGCCCGTGCCTATGACCGCATCTTAAAAGTGGCCAGGACTATTGCGGATCTCGAAGGACAAAACAATTTGAGTAGCCATCATATTGCGGAAGCCATTCAGTATCGATCTCTTGATCGGGAGGGGTGGTTGGGATGAATTAAGCACGAAATACCTACTATGAGGTAGGGGTAGGAAGTAGGAATCAGGAATGTTGAGAAGGAATATAGTTTTTAGAGTAAAATATAACTATGCAAGACTTAAAACTCAGGACCCAAAAATCTGCAATAGAAACGTGGAAACTGTGTTCTCAGATCCCTAAATCAAGGGAGTTTGATGCTTGGGCACGACAGTTAATACGATGTTCCAGTTCAGTGGGTGCCTTAGGCTAGCGCGAGCATCATGCTCGTGCTATTGAAATATAATCAGTTTAAAAGTAAATGAGTAGAAAATATAAGTTCAAGAATCCAACTGCTGTTTATTTCATAAGCTTTGCCACGGTATATTGGATAGATGTATTTACAAGGCAAATATATTTTTCAATATTGGCAGAGAGTATCAAACACTGTCGAAAAGAAAAAGGCATGGAAGTATTTGCATATTGTTTTATGCCAAGTCATGTGCACTTGATTTTTCGTTCTGACAAGGAAGCCCCATCAGATCTATTAAGGGATTTTAAAGGTTTTACTGCAAGAAAATTGATAAAAGCCATTGAAGAGAATCCGCAAGAGAGCAGAAAAGAATGGCTGCTTTGGATGATGAAACGAGCAGGGCATAAAACTATTAACGTCACCAATATGCAATTCTGGCAACAACATAATAAGCCCATAGAACTATGGAGTGGAAAAGTAATTAAACAAAAAATTGAGTATATCCATAACAACCCAGTAGTACAGGGTTTTGTGACTGATCCCATCCATTGGAAATACAGTAGTGCAAGAAATTATTCGGAAGATGATACTGTTTTAAAAATAGATAATGAAGGTATGCATTTGGGTTTAATGGATTTTTAGCATAGCACGAGCGTGACGCTCGCGCTAACGGGGGGTGGAGAAAGTTAATCTAGCTTGGTGAAATAATATTTATTTGAATTCAAATCTATTCGGATGAGGTATATGCCCGACTGATCAACATGAATGTTGCTTCCATCGCTAATTGCCTCCCCTTCCGGGAAGGAATTCCCCCCCCAATTCTGAATCCACGTGTCATTACTTCTGAACTTTACATCTCCTTCTTTTAGGAATTTTTCAGTTTCGAATACAGCAAATTCTATTTCCTTCATAGGTGTTGAGATAGCAACATCATCCCAACCATCAATAGCGGTTCCGATGATCCCGACGTTTTCGAATATCATTCTTATGTTAGGATAATATTTCTTGATACTGGCCATGATCGATTTAGCCTCAGTATCAAAGTTTCCAATTCCGGCAATATCGGTATTGGTTTTGACTTTGATGGTTTTCAAGAGGTTGCGTATTTCTTCGGATTGTATCAGTTCTGATGCAATCTCCATTTGGTCTTCTGAGAAATAGGTGGAGTCCTGAACCATCCCTTTAAAATTATCGCCCGTGGACCAATCGTACCTGGGCAGTCCTTTATCAACCAATATTCGATTAAAGTCGATGTCTGTGGATGAGACATATTTTTCATTTCTCAATACGTAACTGGCCAATCTTTTCGCCATAGTTCTCTGTTCTCTGTTATCCGGATTGTAAATTAGGTTTTCAGTGAAGTATTTTATTTCTGTCTTTAGTTCGATGAAGTCCCAGATTACATCGTGAAGTGCGAATGGACGCTGATATTTACTTAGTGAGTCAGAATTATTCAGAACCAGATCGATAAGTTCAGATTGTGAAATCAGCCCATTTAATATATAACTGTAGAAATCTATATCCGTTTTTAATCCATTATAAACCTGTTCCATGGAATCTTGAAACATAATGTCGTTTCTTCTTTTCTCGTTCCAGTTATTGATTTGCAACGCAATCAATATCCCGATCACTACCAGCACAATTTCGCCGATGGCATATTTAAGGTACTTAGCTGTTTTGCCTGTTTCCATAAGGGTGTATCGTATTTTTCGGAAGAACTTAATCATAGAAAAGAAGTGGTTGGTTGTACTTTCTAAGGTAATGAATTATTATAAAGGACTTTAAATCAGTCTAATAAAATTCAGAATGAAGACCACCCCATTATATACCATAACCGACGTGGCCCTTGTTGGTGGGGGCGCTTACCCACAGCCGGGGGAAATTTCACTCTCCCATAATGGGGTGTTGTTCCTGGATGAACTTCCTGAATTTAAGCGAGGGGTATTGGAAGTTATGCGGCAACCCTTGGAAGATAGGGAGGTTACCATTTCTCGAGCGCGCTTTACGGTGACCTATCCCAGCAGTTTTATGCTGGTAGCCAGTATGAATCCCAGCCCTTCAGGCTATTTTAATGACCCTGATACACCGGTAATGTCCTCTCCCATAGAAATGCAGCGCTATTTAGGGAAGATCTCCGGGCCATTGCTGGACAGGATTGATATTCATATAGAAGTTACACCGGTACCTTTTGAAAAACTCTCTGAAGACAGAAAAGGGGAGGGGAGTATTGCCATTCGAAAACGGGTGACTGAAGCACGAGAGATTCAGACTCAACGTTTTGAAGGCCTGGAAACTGTACACTACAACGCCCAGATGAATACCAAACATATCAGGGAGCACTGCAGCTTAGATTCCGCATCTCTGAGTCTTTTAAAAAGTGCTATGGAGCGCCTCAACCTCTCGGCAAGGGCCTATGACCGGATCTTAAAAGTGGCAAGGACCATTGCTGATTTGGAAAACACTTCTGAAGTAAGTGGCAATCATATTGCTGAAGCTATTCAGTACCGAAGTTTGGATCGGGAAGGTTGGCTTGGATAATAAAAAGCACCAAATTTCAAATCTCAAATCCCAAGCCCCAAATTCTAAAAGAGTAAATAGCGCATGTTAGTATTGGAATTTGGAACTTGTAGTTTGGAATTTAATTAAAAAGTAGTGGTTGGTCTTTCTTAACATAGGATGGGGTAGTCGTAAGCATCAAATAACAAATAACAAATCACAATTAATTACTGGCTGTTCCTACTCTTTTGGAATTTGGAACTTGTATTTTGGAATTTAATTAAAAAGTATTGGTTGGACTTATATAAATTGAAGAGTAGGAGATAGGTAGCAATATCATTTAGTCATTGTTAGCCTTTCGTTATTTATTATTTTTTGATTCGATTAAAATCTTAGTAGCAATATCTTCTAGCTTGCTTAGAGACTCCTTAAACGAGGACACGGTATAAAAATAATTATCCAGATGGTTTTCAAAAACAATGTCTTGGAAAATATCTGTAGAATTGTGATTTAAATTAGATGGTTCAGAAATGAATCCGTTCACTGTATAAAAGTCAATATTTTTAATCGAAGCATGTTTATTCAAATATGGAATTAGTTCTTCCATAAAGTATTTGTAAAGCATTTGGTAATTATCTTCTTTCTGACCTAATTCTTGATTCCATTCATAAAGCAATACTCTCAGTTTTTCTGAGGAAATTAATTCTAGTTTTCCTGTTGAAACCATATCATCAAGCACATAATTACTGGGCAGAAAGTTTTCAATATTGATTGCAACGGCTAATAAACTATCAACTTTTGATGCATTTATCTGAGAAGAACTCTTGCCAATAAGATTCATTAAATTTCTGTTTGAATTTGTGATATCAGCATAGTGGCTTTTTATTTTAACTATGTTTGCATTAGTTCTTGAAAATTCTTCCTGAAACCTATCCAACAATTTAGATTCCTCAACATTGTTCTTTTTGATTTGATTCCAATTGTTGATTTGCAAGGCAATTAGAATACCAACAACAACCAATGCAATTTCACCAAGAGCATAGAGAATATATTTACTGAACTTGTTTTCAGTCAGTAGTCGTTGTCTTATTTTTCTAAAGAAGTTAATCATGTGTAGTAGTGGTTGGTGGTTGCCTTACCAAGATACTGAATTATTGAATAGGCAGTTAATTAGCTGGAAAACTATGTTTTAGAAGACCCCCACATTCGATAGAGTAACAGACGTCGCTTTGGTCGGAGGAGGTGCCTACCCCCAACCGGGAGAGATCTCCTTGTCACATAACGGGGTGTTGTTCCTGGATGAACTTCCTGAATTTAAGCGTGGGGCGCTTGAAGTGATGCGACAACCTTTGGAAGACAGGGAGGTCACTATTTCCAGGGCGAGGTTTACGGTTAACTATCCCAGTAGTTTTATGTTGGTAGCTAGCATGAATCCAAGTCCGTCTGGTTATTTCAACGATCCCAGCGCAGCTGTTACGTCTTCTCCCATGGAAATGCAGCGGTATTTAGGGAAGATCTCAGGTCCCTTGCTAGACCGTATTGACATCCATATAGAGGTTACCCCTGTTCCTTTTGAAAAACTGTCTGAGGACCGGAAAGGGGAGGAGAGTATTACTATTCGCAAACGGGTGACAGCAGCACGTGAGACCCAGACTCAACGTTTTGAAGGCTTGGAAACTGTACACTACAACGCCCAGATGAATACTAAACAGATCAGGGAGCACTGCAGCCTAGATTACACATCTCTGAGTCTATTAAAAAATGCTATGGAACGACTCAACCTTTCAGCCAGGGCTTATGACCGTATCTTAAAAGTGGCAAGGACTATTGCCGACCTGGAGGCTTCAGAAGCTATAGCAGGCGATCATATTGGGGAAGCTATTCAGTACAGGAGCCTGGATAGGGAAGGATGGTTGGGATAGGGGAAATCCAATGATGAATAAAAACGAGAAAAATATTTTCCTGAAGTCCAGAAATATAGAATCCGGTAATTATTAATCTTTATCATTATGCGATAATTTCAAATGATATATCATTACCCAAAAGCTGATTTTATTATCATCCCAAAAAGATCCATAAAAGAGTAGTAGGTAAATGCCAATGGGATAAAAGGTAGCAGAAGTATAGTACAGCTTAATAGAAACATTTTGAAGTTTATTGGAACCAATTTCATTTTAATTACCGGTTCATACGCCGCGTTGATGTCTGAAAGTGATGAATTATCCATACTTCCAAGTATGGGCTCATTTGATGGTGGTTTATTGTATACCCATTTCTTCATGTAATCGAGGTTATGTTTTGCAACCAGATTACCCATACCATGGATGGCTTTAGATTTGGTTTCTATTAAAAGAGGTATAAAGACCAGCAATGGAGCGTACAGTAATACCGGACCCAGGATCACAAAAAAAAGGATGTTAAGATAATTATTCTTCAAACTAACACCTTCGAAAACAATATCAAGTCCAAGGCTTGATGAGAGTACAGCGGCAAGTGCAAAAAAAATATAGCTGAATAGCATTGGCACTTGATTCAAATAAGTCAATCCAGCCATTTGATCAATATTAACGGCTTCTATTTGAAATGTAAAGCTTGAAATTTTTAAAATGGAATAGACCCAGATTATAAATCGCCAAAACCAGCGAAAAAGTAATAATTGATAGATTGGAAAACTGACAAACAAATAATAAAAACCAGCCAGTGTCGGTGTTTCATCCTGTTGGTTATATAAATAGTTTTTAGATGATTCAATTAAGAAATGATCATCCCAAGTTATAAAGATCAATGAATATATAATTATTAATATGATAATCTCCGGAAGGTATAGGTTTGACAACTTGTTTACATTTGAAACCATTTTATTAAAAACAGGCTGTTGCTTATCTACAATTAACTGGTCCGATGTTTTAATATAATTTATAAATGAACCGTCCACCAATTTTTCGATAAGTATTAAGAAGGGAACAGCAAAAAGAAACCGGACATGTGTTTCAAAATCCTGGATAAAGTTTATCCCCATTGCCTCAGGAAATATTGTTCCTTCAAAAACTGCTAATACTCCCAATGGAAGCCAGGCTAAAAGGGCGAATATGAAAGCCCGTCCTCGTCTTGATTTGACAGGATCTTCCGACTTTTGGAACAACTTCATTATCGAATAAATTAGACCGCCACTGACCAATGAAAATCCATCATAATCCGCTGAATACTTATCTGTAATTTCATTCATATTTTCTAATTATTTACATTGCTCATATCCTTTTTAGAAGTTTGCCTATCAACTACCTGTAAAGAGATGCTTTATCCTGGCTCGTGACGTCAAAGTTCGTCCAAGCATGCTTCCCGACTCCATTGCCAATGAAATGGAATTAATATTATGCACGTGTACAATATCTTCCATAATAATGTCTTTTAAAAAAACGAAAATCAGGCATACTAACAGAATCATAAGGCCACTCAATACCACCATTTTTATCGGCTATATAACCATCTAAACTTGTTGCAATATATATACTATTCTTCTTATCCATTGGTTATTTCAATCGTCTTACATGAATACTAACTTAGGAATAAAGATCATTTGATCTTCATTTATTTTATAGGTAGACTAAGATAATAATTGAATATCTAATATTTTTAGTTTAGACATCTTTTAAGTAATTAGATTGAGAATAAGACCGCCACATTATTCAGAGCAACGGATTTTTTAGAGGGTAGGGGAGAAAGAAAAACTCAGTTTTGGCTGTATGTGCCTTATTGGTAATTTATAAGGCGGTTGGGGTAGTTAAACCACCAAATCCCAAATCCCAAATCCCAAAAGAGTAGATTGCTACTATCAGTATTGGAATTTGGAACTTGTAGTTTGGAATTTAACAAAAAAGGGGTGTTTGGTTAACCGTTCTTCTTAGTCCATGTATTTACCTTATCTAAGATTAATTCTCTCCATAATTTCTATATACCGAGGTTCATCCTGATAGGCTTTTGTAAGGGGTCCTATAACGGCATAATAGGGTAGATTCGGATCTCTCCTGATGTACAGTTTTTCCATCCAATAAAGTGATTTCTCCGTATTGCCCGCTAAGAGATATAGCTGCAGGACTATACCAGTCCACAAGTGTGTAGAGTCATTGATTTTCGCCAAGGCATCCGCAGTATGGTTCAAAGCTGCATTAAAACCATTACTGGCATAGGTTTCCTCCAGTATTTTAAGAATGTCTCCCTGACCACCTAACTGGATAGTCCTTTTTAAATGTGCAATTGCCTTATCATGTTGTTTTGTTAATGAGAAGATGATCAAAAGAAGAGGATTGGGAACGTCAGGCTTATCCAGGGGCTCATATATGCGCAGATATTCTTCATATTTTCCCTGATGTACTAACATAACACCTCGGAAGTCTTTAATTAAAGGACTAAGAGGATCCGTCTCCATGGCTCTATTCATTTGTTCCCATGCTTCATCCCATCTGTTTTGAATCATAAGAATATGCGCGTAAAATGCCCTGGCTTCAGAAAAATTAGGGTTTAATTCAAGACATTTATCCATTGCATTATTACAGGCTTCCCAATTAAAATCCGTATTTCCCAATTTGCTGGCCTCCCAGCGCCAAACCTCAGCATCTGTGCTGTCCAGTTCAAAAGCCTTAGCCAGGTATTCTTCCATTTTTGGGTCAGCTAATTCTGGAGATATCATGTTCAATTGTTTTAAGACTATCCAGATACCCGATAAACCCGCATACGCAGGAGCAAATAGAGAGTCTATTTCCACCGACTTCAAAAAATACTGTTCCGCGTCCTGGATTCCTTTAGGTGATAGTAAAGCGAGGCTGATTCTCCCTTTAATATATAATTCATATGCTTCCGGATTTATGGGATGTACTTTGTTAAGCAGGTCTTTTGTCTGAGGGGTAAGTTTAATATTAATTTCATTCGCAACAGTTTTGGCCACCTCACTGTATAGGTTAACAACATTTTCTTTTGCTATCTCATAAGTTTTTGACCAAATTTGACGCTCTTCAGGATATGCATTAACTAAATTAAATTGAATATTGATCTGATCATCAGCTCTAAGAAGTGAAGCCTCAACTATGGCATCAACATTTAATTCTGAAGCTATTTCCTCAATGGTTTTTTCTGTGTTAGCATAGGATAAGGTTGAAGTCCTTGAAATCACCTGTATAGTTCCTAATTGGCCCATCTCACCAATGAGTCCAAAATGCATTCCTGAGGCAAGGTACGCCTGAGTTGAATCTCCAGTGTGATTTGTAAAGGGAAGTACTGCTAGGGATTGGATACCATTAATGTTGTTCTTAAAAAATCTATTCCAAATTAGCAAACTTCCTATGATAAGAACACTTATTAATATGCTATAAAAGGAAACAGATCTAAATATCGATCTGGGTTTTGTTACTGAATTGAAAAGTTTTTTAACTTTAGTTTTAGAGGGTAGTGGCAATCCGTCTCCTATTATGGCATGTGT
This sequence comes from uncultured Eudoraea sp., assembly GCA_964536335.1. Taxonomy (GTDB): domain Bacteria; phylum Bacteroidota; class Bacteroidia; order Flavobacteriales; family Flavobacteriaceae; genus Eudoraea. Next base: position 32,481 of record CAZHWD010000075.1, read on the forward strand.
TCTAATCCCTTCACTTACATTTTTCAGTTGTACTTCACCCAGGTATATTGATTTTATATCACTATTACCCCTAATCGAAGTATGAACGGAATCAGATATATATATGCCTCCCGGATCAGCTATAGATTCCAACCTTGAAGCAATATTTACACCATCTCCAAAAACATCACCTTCCTCGGTAGTAACATCCCCCAAGTGAATACCAATACGAATTTTGTTTTTTAAATCTTTATTGGCATTTTGCTGAATTGCAATGGCACATTTAACGGCATTATAGGCACTGGTAAAACTGGCTAGTACCCCATCTCCCATTTCTTTCAACCATTTTCCACCATGTTGTTCTATGAGTGGTTTTTGAAGGGCTCTATTGTCATTAACAAGGTTCAGGGCTTTTTTTGAATCGCTGCCCATCATTTTTGTGAAGCCAATTATGTCCGTGAACATTATGGCCTGGAGTTGACGTTTTTGTTCAGTCATGGATTAGTTAAGATAGCAATTTCAAATGAAAATGGCAACATAACAGCAAGCAAGATGGGGGGAGCAGAAAGTAGATCGTTATTGTTTTTGATTGTTTTACACAAAGCTTATTTTCTTGATTCTAATTCGTTATTAATCTCATTAATCAATTTTTTTGAATTATTTTTTAATGTCAAGAATTCATCGATATACTTAGTATGTTTGAGCTTATAAATTGACAATGCGAGTGCTATGGTTTGAAATATTTCAGATGAAGGATCATTAAAAAACTCCCATTCGTTTCCGCCCAAATCCAAATTTTCAAATATGTCGTTATGTTTTGGGTTGAATTTTATATTATTAGGGAATACATGATTTAGGTGTATCAGGTGTCTCGTTGATACTTCATCGAATTCAGATATGTGTTTTGCGACCTGTTCATTTTCGCGGTAATAATAGATGATTGATGTCTTTAATTCTTGATTTTTAAAAATACTAAGGTTACCTGAATTGGTTAATTCCTCATAAGTGGCATTCTGCGTAATGAGGTATTCTGAGGCCCAAACTATTTGTTTCCATAGATCTTTCACATCTTCGATACTCTTCTGTTTTTCATACATCGAGCGAATAATATTTCTATGATTGTTCACTACTCTTTGTGATTTTTCAATACGAGAAGTAATATATAAAGTGTCAATCGTCAGGTCTTTTATCAAACGATTGAGGTATTGAATTTCGAGTTTTTCTATGTTTCGATTCTCATTCCAATTGTTAAGACTCAAAGCAATCAAAATCCCAATAACTACAAGTAAAATCTCTCCAATAGCATACCTCATGTATTTCAAAGGCTTGTTGTCATCTGCTAGTTTTTTACGGATTCGCCTAAAAAAATTAATCATAGTTTTATTATTAATGCCAACCCGCCATCTGGCCCATTCGCTAAAAATGTCTACTTTGCCTCGCCTCATCTGGCTCATCACTCAAAAGCCAAATCGTTGACTTTTTCATTCTACCCTCTTAACGCTCTGTCCTCTAAAGAAGTTAATCATGTGAAGTAGTGGTTGGTGGTTGCTTTACCAAGATAATGAATTATTAAATAGGCAGTTAAGTAGCCGGAAAACATAGTTTTTAGAGACCCCCACATTCGATAGAGTAATAGAATGTAGCCTTGGCCGGAGGCGGGGATCTTCCACAATTATATCACATTTTGGTTGTCTAACATTTAATCTACTCCTTTTTTTAGTACATTATCATTATGTCTAAAAACACCGTAAATACTACCCGGAAATTTGGGACTTTTTTAGGAGTATATACTCCGAGCGTACTTACAATACTTGGTCTTATCATGTACCTTCGGTTTGGATGGGTGGTAGGCAATGTAGGCCTGGGTTGGACAATGGTTATTGTGATTTTGGCGAGTTCCATAACCTTTATTACCGGACTTAGTGCCTCCGCGATTGCCACGAACATTAAGGTAGGTGTTGGAGGAGAGTATTTTATGGTATCTCGAAGCCTGGGTATGGAAACCGGTGGTGCCATTGGTATTCCACTTTATTTCTGCCGAACATTGAGTGTAACTTTTTATTCCTTTGGATTAGCCGAGGCCATTCTGATTTTCTGGCCCGCGGATTGGGGGGCAATCCCTTCCTTTGCCTTGCAAGGGCTTACTGCTGTTTTGATTATTTTGGTGACCCTTCTTTCTGGAAAAAGTGCAGCTATTACGCTTAAAACCCAAATACCCATTATGATTTTAGTAGGGCTTTCCATTCTGGCTTTTGCAGGCGGAGTTTTAACGAACGATACACATGCCCCATTAATGAATGCTTCCTATGCCACAACAGATAGCGGCGGTTTTTGGTTTGTTTTTGCTGTTTTCTTTCCGGCAGTAACCGGTTTTACAGCTGGAATTGGTATGAGCGGAGATTTAAAAAAACCACGGAAATCAATTCCCAGAGGAACCCTGGGAGCTGTACTGACCGGAGCTTTGATCTATCTTATAATACCTGTTTTATTTGCCATCACGGGTCTACTGACTCTAGATCAGTTAACGGATGAAGAATTCGGTCTGAAGACATGGACGTCGGTCGCATTATTTGGAGGATTATTAGTAATTCCAGCGGTGTGGGGCGCTATTTTATCTTCGGCATTTGGAAGTATCTTGGGCGGACCAAGAGTGTTACAGGCACTTTCCATGGATGGTCTTGCACCGAAATTTCTTTCAAAACTGTCAAATACCGGTCAACCAACAAAAGCGACTTGGATTAGTGGGGCAATTGCGTTACTGGCAGTGTCCCTGGGGGAGCTTAACACCATTGCCCAATTAGTATCTATATTATTCTTAACCCTATACGTAACTATTAATTTCAGTGCGGCATTGGAGAGTCTTGTAGCAGATCCCTCGTACAGGCCCAGAATCAAAGTTCCCTGGTATGTTTCTATCTTA